>JAZUMM010000001.1:0-5153 GCA_045603625.1 Acutalibacteraceae bacterium
TATTGTACTAAAATAGATTATGTAGTATTATAAGTATAAGTATAATACCGTCCAAACGGAGTTTTTTCCGTTTAGTTCATTTCGAAAGGGTGTTTTTTTCGTGAAGAGAACAAAAGCGTTATCGTTCCTTCTCGCAATGTTGCTCGTAATCAGCAGCATGTCTTGCCTTGCAGTTGTTTCTTCTGCGGCAAATGTTTTAGCGTATGGTTATACTCCCGAAACTGAAGGTGAGGAAGACCCTACAAAAAAAGTAATGGCATGGGAATTCTATGATGATGGTACTCTTTATCTTTATGATGAACCGGGTACATTATCATGGTCTCAATTTGCTCCTGACCTTAAAAGGGTTGAGCTTAAGGCAGCTCCGGGCGCATTACGTTGTAACCTTACTGCAATTCCTGCAGCAGCATTCAGCGGTTGCTACAATCTTGAAGAGGTAGATATAAGTGCCGGTGAAAGACTTCAGTCTATCGGTGCATATGCATTCCAGGGTTGTTCATCTCTTAAAGAGATTGCTCTTGACCAGGGTATTATTACAATTGGTGATTATGCATTTTATCAATGTATCGGTCTTACAAGTGTCAAGTTCAGCGGTAATCTTGCAAACGTAGGTAAAAACGTTTTCAAAAACTGTACATCACTTGAAACAGCAATTGTTCCTAACGGCGTGCTTACAATTGGTTATGGTATGTTTGAAAACTGTGTAAGCCTTAAAAATGCAGATTTACCTGACAGTATTACTTCAATCGATGATCTTGCTTTTAACAACTGTGTAAGTCTTGAACAAATTATTGTTCCTGATAGTACAACAGATGTTGGTGAAAATGCATTCTACGGTTGTTCTTCTGCAAAATCTGTATATATCGGTCATAATGCAGAAAAGGTTGAAAAGAATGCTTTTGGCAAATGTACTTCATTAGAAAGTGTTGAAATTGCTTGTGCAATGAGCATTATTGCAGAAGGTATGTTTGCAGACTGTACTTCACTTAAATCAATTTCTCTTGAAGAAGGCGTTGAAGTAATCAGTAAAAATGCATTCAAGGGTTGTTCTGCATTAGAAAGCGTTAACCTTCCTTCAAGCCTTAAAACAATTGGCGACTCAGCATTCGATGGCACAGCACTTAAAGAAATTAATATTCCTGCAGATGTTGAATTAATCGAAAAAGGTGCGTTTACAAATTGTAATTCATTGGAAGCAATCAATGTAGATGACAAAAATGATTTCTACTTTAGTGTTGATGGCGTTATTTACGATGTAAAACTTAACACTCTTATGCTTTGCCCGGCAGGTAAAAAGGGCGAGGTTGCAGTTTGGCATACAACAACAGCTATTGCAGACGATGCGTTTATTGGCTGCAAGGGCATCACAAAGGTAACTATTCCAAACAGTGTAATGCAGATTGGTGCAAATGCATTTAACAATTGTGCAACCAATATTATTATCAAAGGCAACTGCGATTCACAGGGTATTGCATATGCTGAGTCTCGCGGTATTGCAACAGAAATCACACATACAGCTAACCTTGTATGGAAAACAACACTTGAGCCTGATTGTATCAATAAGGGTACAGAAGAACTTGTTTGTTCAGGTTGCGGTTATGTTTCTGATTCAAGAGAAATTGATGAATTCGGCCATTCATATAACGATGGTGTAGTTACAACAAAACCAACTTGTGAAGCAGATGGTGTAGTTACTTTCTCTTGTACAAGAGAAGGCTGTACAGCATCTTATACAGAAGTTCTTCCAAAAACAGAGCACGCTTGGAATTCAGGCGAAGTAATTATTGAAGCAACATGTACAACAACAGGTACAAAGAGATTCTCTTGCCAGAATACAGGTTGCTATGATTACTATGATGTAGAAATTCCGGCTCTCGGTCACTCTTTCGATAACGGTGTTGTTACAATAAAAGAAACATGTACAACTGATGGCGAAATCTTAACTTCATGTACAAGAGAAGGTTGTACAGAGAGTCATACAGATGTGATTCCTGCAACAGGTCACAATTACGTTGCAGTTCAAATTAAAAATGCAACTTGTCTTGAAAAAGGTAAAATTCAATACACATGTAGCAACTGTGGTGATTCTTACATTGAAGAATTTGACGGTGAACATAGTGTAGCTAATGCAACTGTTAACCCAACTTGTACAGAGGCGGGTAAAACAGGTGAATGGTGTGTAATTTGTAACAATTGGGTTGGCGTAGTTACAGATATTCCTGCAAAAGGACATACATACGTTAACGGTATTTGTTCAGATTGCGGAGCTTCAGATGGCTCAACTCCTTCTAATCCATCAAATCCATCTGTTACAAAGCCTGCAACACCAAACCTTCTTCTTCTCAGAAACAGAAACGAAGGTCTTGTACTTACTTGGGAAGCAGTAGAAGGTGCAAAAGAATACAGAGTATACCGTCGTGGTGCAGGTGACAAAACATGGACTTACATCACAACAGTTAAGGGTACATCTTATGTAGATTCAAAAGCAGAAACAGGTAAATACTGGAGATATACTGTAAGAGCAACAAATGATGCAGGTTACAGTGGTTTTGAAAACGGTCTTTATATTAAGAGAGTAGATACTCCTCATTTAACAGGTATCTCAAACATTGCTTCAGGTGTTAAAATTTCTTGGACATCAATCAGCAACGCAAAATCATATAAGATTTATCGTCGTGGCGTAGGTGAATCATGGAAATGTATCGCAACAGTAAAAGCATCTGCAACAAGCTATACAGATACAACTATCAAAAATAACTCAGGTAATTATTACAGATATACAGTAAGAGCTATTGATGGTTATTATAGCTACTTTGAAGATGGTCTTTTAACAAAATTTGTTGCAGCACCTCATTTAACAAGCATTGCAAAAACAGCAAATGGTGTTAAAGTTACTTGGGATGCAGTAGACGGTGCAGATTCTTACAGAGTATATCGTCGTGGCGCAGGTCAGTCATGGGTATATGTAACAACTGTTACATCAACAAGCTATGTTGATACATCAAATGCAACAGGTTATTACAGATACACAGTAAGAGCTGTTGATGGTGGCAGATATAGCGGCTTTGAAACAGGCTTACTTATTAAAAGATAAACTTTATTAAACAAAAACACTACAAGTTTTCTTGTAGTGTTTTCTGTTTTTTAAAAATAATCATAATTATAAATGTTTCATATAATATAATGGTGATTTGAATGATTCGTTTTTATTTTTCGCCGTACGTTAAACGGCGTATGCCAATAAGGGCAAAAAGATTGGTTAATAAAAGTAAATATAAGCTGGTAATTTACAAAATTATAGTTGTACTTTTAATACTTTCTATTATATCTGTGTTATGCGATATAAAACTCAGACCTATCATTCAGACAGTTGGCGGTAATGCGCTGAAAAATACGTTATCCAATGTACTTGATGGCACCGTAAATGAAATGGTTGATAGCTTAGGTGTTAAATATAGTGATATGGTAAATATAGAAAAAAATGAAGATGGCACAATTGCAGCAATTACTTTGAACAGTACTTGTATTAACGGTTACAAAGCAGATATTTCTGACGGATGCTCGGATAAACTGTCCAATTTTACTGAAACAGTTGTTCCTATTCCTGTCGGTTCATTGGTAGGCGGAGCCTTTTTTAACGGAAGAGGTACTTGTATAGAGATTTGTGCAACAATATATGGCTTTGCGGTAACTGATGTAATTTCAAAGTTTGAAAGTGCAGGAATAAACCAGACACGTCACACCATATACCTTAACGTAAGTGCCTCTGCTCATGCGTATATGGGTCTTTGCCATTTGAATGAAACTGTGGATGAAACAATAATTCTTGTTGAAACAATTATTGTAGGTACGGTGCCTGATAGCTATTATATACGAACCTAGTATTCAATTTCCTTTTGTAAGCAGTTAATTGCAAATAAATTTGGTATTGCCATAAGTCCGTTGCATATATCTGCAATTTCCCATACGATTTTAGGAGGGTTAATGCAGCCAATAAATACAGTTGCTACATAAATTAATTTGAAATATTTTATTTTGTCAGAGCCAAATATGTATTGTGTGCTTTTTTCTCCGTAAAAAGAACAGCTTATAAGCGACATAAAGGCAAATACAGTAGTAAGTATACTGATACCGTATTTGCCTGAATTTCCGATAGATGAGTACGCGCTTAAGGATAATCCGGCACCAAAAAGAGATGTACTGTAAATATTTGTGCTTACAAGAATTACAAATGCAGTAATGCTGCACATTACAATTGTATCTATAAAAACCTCTGCCATGGCAGAAATTCCCTGTGATTTATATGTAATACTTTTTACCTGAGAATGTAAAAGGGTAGATGTGCCCAGTCCTGCTTCGTTTGAAAATACGCCACGTGAAATGCCGTAACGCAAAGCGGAGTACATATTAAAGCCCCTTAGTGCTTTTAAAGTGAATGCATTTGATAAAATGTCTTTTGTAACAGGAATTATATTTACCTTGTTTTTTGAAATAACTAAAAAGCTTATAAAAAAATAAAAAAGTGTTGCAGCAGGGACAAGAATTGTTTGGATTTTTGCAATTCGGTCAATTCCACCGTTAATTATTATAAAAACTAAAACGCACAAAACAACTGCTGTGAGCATAACAGGTGTGTTGAACGTGATTTTTAAAGTGTCAGAAAGAGAATTGCTCTGGGTTATATTCCCCATTCCTAAAGAAGAGGCTAAAACAAAAAAAGCGTAAATTTTACTTAATTTTTTCATTCTTAAACCGTTTTTTATGTATGCAAATGCACCGCTTATTGAATTGTTTTGAGTGTATTTTGCACCTAAATAGTTTTCAGCGTATGCAATAATCATAGAAAAAACTGCAGAAATAATCATCCAAAATACCACTCCGGGGCCACCGCTGTTTATTGCGGTTGCAACACCAATAATGTTGCCTGTGCCAATACATGCACCAAGCACGGAGCAAACGGCGGAAAATTGGCTAAGACCATTTTCCGTTTTATTGTTTTTTAATGATGATAAAAAAATACGTGTGTTTCTTTTGAAATTTGTGATTTGAAAAAATTTACTTTTCAATGAAAACCGTAAACCTGTAAATATAAATAAAAGTAAAACAGGCGGTCCCCAAACAACAGAATTTATTGAAAGTCGGAGGCCAAGCGG
>JAZUMM010000002.1:0-8672 GCA_045603625.1 Acutalibacteraceae bacterium
CGTGTATTCCTCCAATAAAATCGTTAAATTCAATATATCACTATTAGTAAGAATTGTCAAGTATGTTTTATGTGTTGCAGAGATGAAAAATGTTATTAAAAACTCTTGACTTTAGCGTGCTAAAGTGATAAAATTCAGACATTAAATGCGTTTGAGCAGAAAGTAGTAGGCGTAACAGAAGCCTTCAGAGAGTTGCCGTTTGGTGCAAGGCAATAGGCGGAGTTTCGGTGAATTCGTTTTGCGAGCAGTGTCCCGAAAAGCTTTGAGTAGGCGGCAACGGGTGTTCCCGTTACAGAATGAAAGTGTTTGCTGACACTTGTTAAGGTCGTGTTTGTGAAAATACGGTAAACTGAGGTGGTACCACGAGATTTTCTCGTCCTCTGTATTCTTCGGAGTACAGAGGGCGTTTTTGTTTTCTGTGTCCGAAATTTAGAAAGGATGATAAAAATGGCAGGAAATTATTACCAAAAAGAGATTGAAACTATGCCTGTTGAGGAAATTAAAAAGCTTCAATCCGAAAAACTTGTAAAGCAGGTTAAACACGTTTATGAGAATGTTGAGTATTATCGCAATCTTATGGATGAAAAGGGCGTAAAGCCTGAAGATATTAAAGGAATTGAAGATTTACATAAGCTTCCTTTCCTTACAAAAGCAGATTTAAGAGATGCTTATCCGTACGGACTTCTTGCAAAGCCGTTGAATGAATGTGTACGTATTCATTCAACATCAGGTACAACAGGCCGTAGAGTTGTGGCTTTTTATACTCAGAAGGACATTGATTTGTGGGAAGAGTGCTGTGCACGTGCTATTATGGCTGCAGGCGGTACAAACGAAGATGTTTGTCAGGTTGCATACGGTTATGGTCTTTTTACAGGTGGTTCCGGTCTTAACGGCGGTTCACACCGTGTAGGCTGCCTTACACTTCCAATGTCATCAGGTAATACTGAACGTCAGATTCAGTTTATGATGGACCTTAAATCAACAATTCTTTGTTGTACTCCTTCATATGCTGCATATATCGGTGAATCATTAAAGGAGCAAGGCTATAAGCCTGAAGATATTCCTCTCAAAGCAGGTATCTTTGGTGCAGAGCCATGGACTGAAGAGATGAGAAGAGGTATTGAAGCAACCTTGGGTATTAAGGCTTATGATATTTATGGCCTTACAGAAACATCCGGTCCCGGTGTATCCTTTGAATGTTCAGAGCAAACAGGTATGCATATTAACGAAGACCATTTCCTTGCAGAAATTATTGACCCTGATACAGGTGAGGTTCTTCCTGAAGGTGAAAAGGGTGAGCTTGTATTTACTGCTCTCGATAAAGAGGCATTTCCGCTTCTTCGTTACCGTACACGTGATATCTGTGTGCTTTCACGTAAAAAATGCTCTTGTGGCAGAACACTTATAAAAATGGCTAAACCAATGGGCAGAACAGATGATATGCTTATTATCCGTGGTGTTAACGTATTTCCAAGCCAGATTGAAACAGTTCTTCTTAAGGAAGGCTATGAGCCGAACTATCAGATTATTGTTGACAGAGTTAATAATAGCGATACATTTGAAGTTAACGTTGAAATGACTGCAGATAAGTTTACTGATAAAGTGAGCGAAATTCTTGCTATGGAAAAATCACTTGCTGATGCTATGAAGATAATGCTCGGTATTAATCCTAAGGTACATCTTGTTGCACCAAAGAGCATTGTTCGTAGTGAAGGTAAAGCAGTTCGTGTTATTGATAAACGTAAATTAATATAATTCGGGGAAGGGGCTTTAAATATGTCAATTAAACAATTAACAGTTTTTGTTGAAAACAAACAGGGTGCAATGGTTTCAATTACAGATACTCTTGCAGAAAACAATGTTAATCTCAGAGCACTTTCTATTGCAGAAACAGAAGATTTCGGTATTCTTCGTCTTATTGTAAACGACGTTGAAACAGCAAAAAATACTCTCAGCGAAAAAGGTTACCTTATAAAAGTAACAGATGTTGTAGGTGTTAAAATCGGTGATGCTCCCGGTAAGCTTACTGCAGCATTAGGTGTTCTTGATGATATGGGTATTAACGTTGAATATCTTTATGCATTTATGGCACGTACCGAAAAGCACGCTTACGTTGTTCTTCGTGTTGAAGATAATGAAATTGCTGAAAATGCACTTACAAATGCAGGCTTCCATCTTATTACAGAGGGCGACGTTGCAAAATTATAATTTTAAATTACCGTAAATTGTATTTGTCGGGTGATATATTATGTATAAGCAAAAATTGTGCCTTTCCACAAATAGTACCTTTGGTATACCCGAAGCAGAGCAAATCAGGCTTTTTAAAAAAACAGGCTTTGAGGGCTTTAATGTTTTGTGGGGCTATATGATGGATGATGTTGTGGAGGAGTGTGCCCGTGTAGGAAAAGAAGAGGGCATGATTTTTCAGTCTGTTCATGCTCCGTGGAATATGTGTGGCGATATGTGGGATGAAGACTGTCAGGAAGATGCACAAGAGGGGATAGAGCAGCTTAAGCATTGCCTTGACCTTTGTGCAAAATATGAGGTTCCCGTAATGGTCTGTCACGTGTTTGTAGGCTTCGGTATGGATTATATTCCAACTGAAACAGGTCTTGAAAATTTTGGTAAAGTGATAGATTATGCTAAAAAGGTCGGCGTTAAAATTGCCTTTGAAAATACGGAAGGTATTGAGTATCTAAAGGCGGTTCTGAATAGGTATAAGGATGAAGAGCACGTTGGCTTTTGTTGGGATAGCGGTCACGAAATGTGTTATAATTTTTCAGAGAATCTGCTGGAATTATACGGCAACAGACTTTTTGCTACGCATATAAACGATAATCTTGGTGTTAAGGATTTTAACGGCAAAATATTCTGGCATGATGATTTACATCTTCTGCCTTTTGACGGTATTGCTGATTGGGATGAGTTAACTACTCGTCTTGCAAATACAGGCTTTGATGATATTCTTACCTTTGAACTTAATAATAAATCAAAGCCAAATCGTCACGAAAACGACAAATATTTTAATATGCCTTTGGAGGAGTACCTTGCCGAGGCATATTCAAGAGCTTGCAAAATTGCAACAATGGTAAAAAATAAAAGAAAATAAAACAGAAAAAACTCTGTCGCTTTCGTGCGACAGAGTTTTTGTTTGTAAAATAAATAAGAATTAAAGAAGTGCTCTGTAAAGCTCTGCAATTTCTTCAACGCTTGTATCTCTTGGGTTACCGGGACGGCAAGCATCTGCAAAAGCACTTTCTGAAAGGAACTGAACGTCCTCTTCCTTAAGAATTTCTTTAAGGTCTGCAGGTATACCAACCTTTTTGTTAAGCTCTGCAACTGCATTTACTGCAGCTTTTCTTGCTTCTTCAATTGTCATAGCATCTGTACCTTCAACGCCCATTGCTTTTGCAATATCGCGGTATTTGTCACCTGTGCAAGGTGCATTGTATTCCATAATTGACGGAAGAAGAATAGCGTTTGCAACACCGTGTGGTGTGTCATAAAGAGCACCAAGGCCGTGAGCCATACTGTGAACAATACCAAGACCAACGTTTGAGAAGCCCTGACCTGCAATGTATTGTGCAAGTGCCATACCTTCTCTGCCCTCAGGTGTGTTTTCGCAAGCGCCGGGAAGATGCTTTGCAATAAGCTCAATTGCTTTAAGGTGGAACATATCTGTCATTTCCCAGGCACCTTTTGTAATGTAGCCTTCAATAGCATGTGTAAGAGCGTCCATACCGGTAGCTGCTGTAAGGCCTTTAGGCATTGTAGCCATCATATCAGGGTCAACAACTGCAACCTCAGGAATGTCGTGTACGTCAACGCAAACAAATTTACGTTTCTTTTCAACGTCAGTAATAACGTAGTTAATTGTAACCTCTGCTGCAGTACCCGCTGTTGTAGGAACGGCAATTGTAAATACTGCGTGATTTTTTGTTGGTGCAACACCTTCAAGGCTTCTTACGTCTGCGAATTCAGGGTTTTCAATAATAATACCAACTGCCTTTGCAGTGTCCATTGCAGAACCGCCACCAATAGCAATAATGCAATCTGCGCCACTTGCCTTAAATGCATCTACACCTGCAAGTACGTTTTCAATTGTCGGGTTTGCTTTAATTTCGCTGAAAACAGCATAAGGGTACTCAGCCTTGTCAAGTAAATCTGTAACCTTTGCAGTTACGCCGAACTTAATAAGGTCAGGGTCGGAACAAACAAATGCCTTTTTAAAGCCTCTGCTCTGAAGCTCTGCTACTATGTTTTCAATAGCGCCCTTTCCGTGGTAAGAAATTGTGTTTAATACTATACGATTTGCCATCGCCAAAACCTCCTTGGTTTATTTTACAAAATTAATTATACACCATAATCTTTGTGAAATCATTAACAATTTTAAAATAATTTATTTTTGGAGGTATAACCAAATTTACAGGTAAAAAACTTTGCAATATGTCTATTGTTTTAAAAAAATTACCGTGCTATACTTGAAAAAATAAAGTTTTTTGTTTGGGAGTAAATATGGATATACCAAAAATACTTTTAAAGAAAGCAGATGAAATTACCTTAAAGCTTCAGGAGAATTATCCTGAGCTTGCTCCGTTTTTCAAGGGCTGCTTTCTTAATACGATTGAAACAACAGTTACAAAGCTTGATGACGGTGGTTACTTTGTTATAACAGGTGATATTCCTGCAATGTGGCTTCGTGACAGTGCCTCTCAGCTTACACATTATATACGTTACGCTAACGAAGATGAGGATTTGAAGTCGATTATTAAAAGCGTTATTGAAAGGCATGCTCAGTTTGTTTGCCTTGACCCGTACTCAAACGCTTTTAATGCAGTTGCAAAATCCTGTTGGGATAATGACCAGACAGATTTTCATCATGAATTGATATGGGAACGAAAGTATGAGGTTGATTCACTTTGTGCATCAATTTATCTTGCATACAGTTATTACACACGTACCCTTGATGATTCAATTTTTACAGATACGTTTTTTGAGATGGTGCAAACCATTGTAAATGTATTTAAAAAAGAACAGAATCATCCGGGTAATTCTACATATTTTTTTCACCGACCCAATGCACCAACGACCGATACTCTTCCGTTAGAAGGTAAGGGTAACCCTGTTGCATATACGGGTATGACATGGTCAGGCTTCCGTCCGTCAGATGACCGTTGCCTTTATAATTATCTTGTTCCGTCAAATATGATGGCAGTATGCGCTTTGAAGAAGGCGGCAGAATTAATTAATATCGGTTATGAGGATACAAGGCTTGAAAGTGAATGCAGGTCTCTTGCCTTTGATATTGACGAGGGTATAAAGGAACACGCAATTTACGAGCACAATAAATACGGTAAAATTTACGCTTATGAGGTTGACGGGCTTGGCAATATGCTGCTTATGGATGACGCCAATTCACCAAGCTTGCTTGCGGCACCGTATATCGGTTATTGTGACAAGAATAATGAGGTTTATCAGAACACACGTAATTTTATACTTTCTGCTGATAACCCATGGTATTTTGAAGGCTCTGTGGCTAAAGGTGTAGGCAGTCCGCACACAGGTTATGATAAAATCTGGCATATTGCTCTTGCTATGCAATGTCTTACAAGCAGCAGTAAGGAAGAAATTAACGAATGTCTTGGTATGATTGTAAATTCTCACGCGGGAACGTACCTTATGCATGAATCCTTTAATAAAAATGATGCCGAGGATTTTACAAGGCCGTGGTTTGCATGGGCAAACAGCTTGTTTGCAGAGTTGTTAATAAGATTAGCGGAAGAAGAAAATTAATATAGAAGAGCTGTAAAAACTTATTGTTTTTACAGCTCGTTTTTTATGTGATTATTATTCTTTAAAGGATTGTATTACCTTAAATGTGGTGTAGCCCACAAGTAAAACAGTAAGTGCACTTTTTACGGAAGATATTCTTACGTATGCTTTTGCGATGCTTGAAATATTATTAAGAATTTTTGTGTTCTGTTGTTCCATAAATACTCCTTTCAGTTGTTAGTCAGCAATACTGCGTGTGCTATTCCGGGAATGGATTCCTTCTGGAGTGATGATGTAGGTGACAGCAAGGCACCTGTTCCTACAAAAAGAACCTTGTTCAGTTCTTTTTTACTCATTTTATCAAGAATAAATGAGCATAAAACAGAAGCACTGCAGCCACAGCCTGAGCCGCCGGAGTGAACGTCTTGTTCTTTAAGGTCAAAAATCATTGTTCCGCAATCCTTGTGAATACCGGAAATATCTGTATTATACTCATTTTTTAAAAGCTCAATCAGTAATTTGCTTCCTACGTTACCTAAGTCGCCGGTTAAAATACAGTCGTAATCCTCAGGCGTTGATTTTGTATCGTCTAAAAAACGGGCAATGGTCTGTGATGCCGCAGGAGCCATAGCCGCACCCATATTGTTTGTGTCGGTTATATCTAAATCCCGTATTGCACCGAAATGAATTTTTTCAATACAAACAGAAGATGGTATATTTTCTGAAATAATTATTGCTCCTGCTCCTGTAACTGTCCATTGTGCTGCAGGTGGACGTTGACCGCCGTATTCCAAAGGCATTCGGTATTGCCTTTCGGCAGAGCAAAAATGAGAGGAGGTTACTGCTAATGCGTTTTGCACGGCACCGCAATCTACCATAGCACTTGCCAAAGCCATTGAAAGTGCCATTGTGGAGCAGGCTCCGTATAAGCCTGCAAAGTTCATTTTAAAATCTCTCATTCCGAAGGATGAGCCTATGCATTGATTTAAAAGGTCACCGCCAAAGCAAAGATTTATGTTAGTTTTATTAATATCTCCTTTTTTTAGTGCAGTTTGTATTGCAGATTTCTGTAAGTGTGTTTCTGCCTTTTCAAAGGATGCTTCACCACAGAATTCATCGGTGTATATTTTATCAAAATAGTCCTTTAACGGTCCTTCACCTTCTTTTTTACCTACGGCGCAGGCGTAGCTTTTAACAGATGGTTTTGTGCTTAATTCTATTGTATTTTTACCGATTCTTTTAGCCATTTAATCCCTTCTTTGCAACTATTATTTACGGTTTAACGTATATAAATTAAATGAAAATATAGGTAAAAAATATGTTTAAGTTTTCTTATTATTGTGATATAATGCAAAAAGGTGATTTAAATGAGATTTATATTGTGCCTTGATGATAATAACGGTATGCTTTTTAATAATCGCAGGCAAAGTCGTGACAGAGTATTGATAAGTGACGTTATTAATGGTCTTGATAACGAAAAGCTTTATATTAACAATTTTTCCCAAGAGCTTTTTAAGGATTATAACGATTTTGTTTGTGTAGTTGACAAGCCACAAAAAAATATGTTGTTTTTTGCAGAAAATATTGATGTGAATGAATTTTGTGGAGAGATTTCACAGGTAACTGTTTATAAATGGAACAGAGTTTATCCTGCAGATTTTTTGTGCGAATTGGATTTTTCGCAATTTACTCTCGTTGAAGAAGGTGAGCTTATGGGCTCATCGCACGAGAAAATAACAAAGCTTGTATATAAAAAGAAATAAATGAGGGGTATATACAATGAAAAATAAAAAAATAATAGGTATCATAGCGGCGGTGCTTGTTGTTCTTTTTATCGGTTTAGTAGGCGGTACACAGGGTGAAACGCCTGCAACCACAACTGACGGTACAAAATCAAGTGGCGTGAGCACGTCTGTTAGTAGCTCTTTAGAGGAAACATTCGGTTTGCAGCCCGGAAATACAACAGGTGATGGCTCCCAAAGCAGTGCTTCAGGGCAATCGGCAACACAAAGTGGTGCTACAACACAATCATCCGTTTCCCAAGCTCCTGTGGCTCCCGGCGGTAATTACAAAGCTGATTTAAGCAAAATTCCTGCATTTAACGGAAAGCCATACGTCACTGTAAATGGTAATGTGCCAGGACTTTCTGCAAAAGACAGAACAAGTACTTATTTTGAAAATTATGCTCCGCTTGACAGTATGGGGCGTTGCGGTGTGGTTTTTGCTTGTCTTGGTACTGAAACAATGCCGACCGAGGAGCGTGGTGAAATCGGTTCAGTTAAGCCTACGGGCTGGCACACGGTGAAATATGACGTCGTAGACGGTAAGTATTTGTATAACAGGTGTCACCTTATCGGTTTTCAGTTATCAGGCGAAAATGCAAATACCCGAAATCTTATTACAGGCACACGTTACCTTAACGTAGACGGTATGTTGCCCTTTGAAAATTTAGTTGCCGACTATATAAAAGAAACAGGTAACCACGTTTTATACAGAGTTACACCTATTTTCAAAGGAAGTGAGCTTGTTGCAAGAGGTGTGCAGATTGAAGCGTACTCGGTAGAGGATAGCGGTAGTGGTGTATGCTTTAACGTGTATTGCTACAATAATCAACCAGGTGTTGAAATTACTTATGCAACAGGTGAAAGTCGTTTGACTTCTTCCGGCGCGGAAGAAACAACAAAGCAAACACAAGCTCAAAGCACCACTTCAAAGCCTGCAAGCACTACTCAGGCTTCGGCAAGCTCCGATAAAGACGTAAAGGTTTGGATACCTCAGAGCGGTAAAAAATATCACACAACTGCTTCTTGCAGCGGAATGAAAAATCCGTCACAGGTAACCGTGGGTGAAGCAGAGGCTGCAGGGTACACACCTTGTAGCAGATGTCATTAAAAAAACGG
>JAZUMM010000003.1:0-18003 GCA_045603625.1 Acutalibacteraceae bacterium
AGGTGATGAGGTTACATTAACTTATCCCGACGGTATGATTTCATGGCTTTATAGCCAAACCTCAGACTATGACGGAACAATTATTGACGGCACAGGTAACCTTACACCTGAAGACAGTACAGATAACCTGATTTCAACAAATTCAATAATAGATTTGTTCAAAAGTTTTTTACAAATGCTTCTTAACTGGATTCTTGGCGGTTTTTAATTAAAAGCAAATCATTTTAATAAAACATAAAACCTAAGCAGTTTTAAACTGCATCGGGTTTTTTAATTATTTATCCAAACAAGCATATCGGTTTCACCACGGTTTGCATAAGCAAAGTACGGAATAAGCTTAATTTCCTTTTCTTCCATTTCACCGTCATCTATGTAATAAAGGGCATCTGTTTCTTTTTCTATATAACCCTTACCTGAAATTGACGGCACAATAAAATCTTTTTGACAAGGAGCAAAATCTGTTGTCTTTCCAAGTGATATACTGTGAATATCTTCACCGTTATCAACGCCCTCCATACAATAAACAACAGGGCCGCGCATAACTGCCACTTTACCTGCATTAACGTGAGTTTTGCGATTTGCTTTAACAAATACAACATTCATATTAAAGCTAATTGTAATTTCATTTGTACCGTTACACAAATCAAAATAAGCATAACCGTTCTTTTCACAATACTTCTCGCTTGCAGTAAAGCTTTTACACCAGCCGGGAATTCTTACTGCAATCTGCTTTTTATTGTTATTTTCCACAATTATTTTAAGCGTATCCTCTGAAGGATAATCTGTAACTTGTGTAACAACGTTACCGTCAATTTCGCTTTGAGAGTCAATAAACTGATGAACATAAATTGCATCATCTGAATATGTATACATATAGTCACCAATAGATGCAATAAAGCGTATTACATTGGGAGGGCAACAAGAGCAATCAAAAACCTCTTTACGTTGTGTTATGGGGTACCTTTCACCACCATCGGTACAAGTATTTACGTTATTGAATTTTGCATCTATTTCCAACGGATTTTCGTAAAAGAATGATTTACCATCCATAGAAATACCTGCAAGTATACCATTGTACATTACCTTTTCGACTGCATCTGCATATTTATTTACAGGATTTTCTTTTAACATACGGTTGGCAAAAAAAGCAAGTGAAATTGATGCACAGGTTTCTGCATAAGCAATTCTGTTAGGAAGATGATAATCCACAGTAAAGCTTTCACCGTGACAAGTAGAGCCCGTAGCACCTGTAATATACATACGCTTATTAACTACATTATCAAATACTCTTTCACAAGCAGCCTTCAGCTCTTCATCACCGTAATAATCACTTATATCACACATACCGCTTAAAAGGTACAGCGCTCTAACGCAGTGTCCCTCTGCCGTATTTCTTTCCCTTACAGGCACCTCATCCTGATTATAATAGAGGTTTGTGCCCTTGTATGGCGCCCTATCACCGCAAGCGCCGTGATTATCTACAAAAAACTTTGATAATTCAAGGTAACGTTTTTCACCTGTTACCTCATAAAGCTTAACAAGAGCAAGCTCAATTTCAGGGTGACCCGGTGTAACGTAAGGTGCAGATTTTTCTTTAACAAAAACCTTTTCAACATAATCTGCATATTTACACATTGCATCTAACAATGCTCGCTTACCTGTTGCTTCATAATATGCAACGGCTGCTTCTATAAGGTGACCAAGGCAATAAAGCTCATGCTCCTCACGAAGTGTAAACCTTTTACCCGTAACAAGAAAATGGCTGTTAAAGTAACCGTTTTCATCTGCATTTTTGCAGATTTTTTCAATCGCCTCGTCACACAATTTTTCCATTTGTGCATTTGGTTTATTTTTTAAAGAATATGCAAAGCCTTCAATCCATTTTGCCACGTCACTATCCCAGAATATATGTGGCATATCAGGGTCGCCCTCTTTCCACAAACAGTCAAGAGCAGAAAAACGGTGTGTTTCTGCAAAACGGTTATAAACTGCCTCAACAGTAACATCGCTTATCATATCAAGTTTCTTTTTCCAGAAGCCATTTTTAATATCAACATTAAGATAACTGACTTTTTTCATAGTGCCAACCTCATTTATATGTATTTACTTTTTTATAATATCATCTGCATTACCACAATACAAGTAAAAATAAATATATTATTGTTTACTTAACCGCAATATGCTATAATTCACTTATTACAGGAGTTAAAAAAATTTACTCTTTATAAAGGAGTGTTATATTTGGCAAAGGTTGTTACACCCGAAAAGTTAAAAAAGCAAAACGAAAAAAGATTAAAAGAGCTTGATTATTGGAAAAAGCAAGCATTGAGACCTAAAGGCAAGGCTTACTTCTGGTACCTTGTTCTTATAATTTCACTTATTTATGCAACAGATGAAATTGCTTCACAAATAAATTCACTTATGCAGACGGAAATTGCAAACGATTTAATTAAAAGCGAAAGCTCGGTTACCATACTTAACCTTTTAAACGTTGTGGCAATACCCTTTCAGATTGTAGGTATTTTTTACAGACCGCTTGCCGACCGTTTCGGCAGAAAAACCTTTCTTGTTATTAACACGTTAGGTATGGCAGCTGCGCTGTTTATTATTTTCCTTTCAGGCAATGTAATAATGTATTTTGTTGGTGCTTGTATGATTCTTTTCTTTGTGCCTCACGATATGCACGTTGTATTTATTATGGAAACTGCACCAAAGAAAAGCCGAGCCATAACATATTCTGTAATTAAATTCTTTGCCAATATTGCTGTTATGCTTGTCCCTCTTCTCAGAAAAGCATTAATGACTACTGCAGGTGAATGGCGAAACGTTTACTTAATACCTGCAATAATCGGTGTTGTTGTTTCATTTATTGCTCTGTTTTGCGCCAGAGAAACGGATGCATTTATTGACTCCAGAATCCGTTATTTACAAATGACTAAAGAAGAATTAGAAGCAGAAGAATCAAAGAAAAAAGCTCAGAATTCTCAAGGCGGTCTTGTGGATGCACTAAAATTCGGTTTTAAGCACAAGCAACTCCGTTGGGTATTTATTTGCTTTGCCCTTGCCGGTATCGGCGTTGTTGGCAGTATGAACTACCAGGCAATACTTTCGCACGGATATGCACAAAGCGTTTTTGGCTCTAATGCAAAAGAATTTTTAGACCTTGTAAGCGTAAATCAGGTAAGCAAAGCACTTATACTCTACCCTGTTGGTATGGCTCTTTCCCAATTAATTATGGGCTTTATATCTGATAAAAAAGGCAGAAAGGCGGCGGCAATTACAGTTGCCTCAAACTGTGTTATAAGCTTTGTAATTTTCACCCTTGGTGCAAATATGAACCTTAATCCGTCATTAGTCGGATTTTTCTGCGGCGCTTTTGTTGGCAGTTATTACTCCACAAACGATGTACTTATTATGATGGCAAGCGAATCTGCACCAACAAATTTGCGTTCCTCCGCAACATCGGCACAAACCGTTGTGGGCTTTGCCGGTTATGCAATAGGCTTTTGCACAAACACAGTGCTTGCACTTATTTTCGGAGACGGCATTATCGGCACAGTTGCGCTTTGCTTACTTGTGCCAAGCTTTGTGCTTACACTTATTGCCCTTATTAAAAACACTCACGATACAAAAGGAATTGACCTTAACAACGTCACCGGTACAGAATGGGATTAAGATAAGAAAAAGGTAGTACGAAAGTACTACCTTTTTTATTTCATATAATCTTCAAAACCGCTTGAGTATTTAATTTCACCATCAGGCATAACCCACATTGCTTCCAGGTCATGGGTATTTTCTACAAAAGCATAGCCGTCATCAAAATCTGTAAGAAACAGCATTGTAGAAAGTGCATCTGCATAGCCCGAATCCTCTGTAACAACAGAAACCGAAGTATATTTTTCACCCGGCATAAATGTTGACGGGTCAATAATATGGTGATATTTTTCGCCGTTAACAACATAAAAACGCTGGTAATTACCGCTTGTTACAACAGACTTATCTGTTATGTTTAAAACGGCTAAATAATCGCCTCCGTCAGGATTTTCAATACCAACCTGCCACGGCTCACCGTCTGCATAGCCTACTGTTCTTACATTACCGCCAACATTAAGGCAATAACCCGTTATGCCTTTTGAAATTAAATATTCTGCAACCCTTTCTGCTGCATAACCCTTGGCAATTGCACCAAGGTCCAAAAACATACCGGGGTCTTTGAGAAAAACTGTATTTTTTTCTTCATCAATTATAATGTCGTTAATATTTATATGCTTCGCAGCCTTTTTTAGCTCATTAATATCAGGCAGCTTTGCTTTTTCGGGATTATTAAGGCCCTCTTCCCTGCATTTGTGCCATATTGAAAGCACACTACCCATAGCAACATTCACGTTACCGTTTGTTATGCTATACACATTCTTACAATAAAGCAACAAATCAACAAGTGCCCTGTCAACCTCAACCGCACTATGCACCCCGTCTGTTAAGCCATTTATTGTGCAAGCATTATTTACGCCCTCATAAGAAATATAAATAGTATATAATTTATTATAAAAATCTAATTCTTTTTTTATTCCGTTACAAACCTTATCAAAATCCTCCTGAGATTTTTCCCAGCCATAAATTGTTGTAACTGTATCAAAATACTCATAATAGCTCACATCGTATTTTTTCAATTTATTTTTCTGCCAGTAAGAAAAAGAAAAAATTGTGGTCAAAAGCACACATATTGCAAGCAGTACAGATAAATATTTTTTCATTTTCTCACCTCTTAAAACAATTTAATATATTATATCACATAAACGCAAAAATAAAAGGTTATTGCAAAAAAATGCAATAACCTTTGTTTTTAATCTGTCGCCTTAACTGCGGCCTTTACAAAATCACTTACGTAAATTGTACATCCTGCAGTCTGAACCTCATCATTACCCTTACCGTCGTTTGCCATAAGTGATGGAATCTGTGATGCATCCTTACCTATAAGAGTACTGCTGAAGGCATTTGCCTGTTCAAACCATTCAAGCTTTGCACCACCGTATGCTACCATTCCGTAGCCTTCACCAAGCTGATGCTTTGTTTTAATTTCTGACTGAGGAACAGTTGCAACACCTTTATTATCTATACTTACAGAAAATTCAACTGCATCTGTTGAAGCAGCGGTAATCTTACCATTTTCTATTGCAGTTGCAACAACCGTTGTTGTAAGCTTTACTGTACCTTCACCATTTTCCTGTGAGGTTACAACGCCGAGATTAAGCTCAGCTTCAGGTGAAGCAGTTGTATTTTTCGCATTATTAACTGCAACCTCAACTGATTTAATAAAATCACCTGCATAAATAGTACAACCTGCTTTAATAACCTCATCACTGCTCTGCCCGTTTGCAACAAGAGCTTTGACCTGGTCAATAGTTTTACCTTCGCAAACCTTTGCAAAAGCATTTGCCTGCTCAAACCATTCAAGCTTTGCACCGCCGTAGGTTATCATATTATAATCATAGCCTTTTTCGAATTTTGTCTGATACTCCACGGGGTCAAATGCAGTGCCGTCATTTTTAAATTTAAATTCACTATCTGCACAATCAAGCACACATTTAACAATGATACCGTCTTCATCAATAATTACTGCGGCAATATTTGCTATTCCCTGTGCAGAGCCATCCTCAGTAGCGGTGGCATTATTAACTGTGCCGTAAGAAGCACTGATACCCATACCGAACTGATATGATTTTCTTGTATTATCCCAAACAATAAGCACAACCACGCTTAATGCTACAACAACTGCAAGAACTGTACTAATAATCTTTTTCATATAAATCTCCTTAAAATCAGGCAAAGCCTAACAGAATAAATCAGCCTGAATATTTTTGATTATAATAATGCAGAAAATAATTAAAACACATCAAAAAATATTTTTTAACCTTTTTACAAGAACCGAACCTGCTATGCCTATAAAAGCACCTGCCACAGTTCCTGTAATTGCAAGTATAATCATATAATATCCGATTAACGTTGAATTTAACAAAATAATCGCAACAAGAATCTGCCCGATATTGTGAAAAACTCCACCAATTATACTTACACCGACCTCTGAAAAGAAATCAAGCTTTTTAAACAGACCCATTAACAGAATACTTAAAACAGCACCGGCTACGCTATAAGCCAGGGTCATTACGTTACCGAAAAGTAAAGCTACAATAAAAACTCTGATTAAAGAAATTACTGTCGCTTCTTTAAACCCGTATTTATATAATGCAAGAATAATTACAATATTCGGCAAGCCAACCTTAATACCGGGAATTGCAGGATACAACGGTGGTAAAATTGCTTCAACATAAGAAAGAATAAGCGCCACACCGGTAAGAATACCCAGTAGTGCAATTTTTTTTGTTTTTTTACTCATAAAAGCCTCACACTACCACGTCAACATTGCCTGAATCATTATAAGAACGAATTTCTACAACAACTTTGTTAGGCAAGCAAACTATTCTTTCGTTGGCATATTTCACAGGCTTATGGTTAACACATATTTTATCAGGGCAATCTGCCTGTAAAATATAAACCTCACCATTTTCAATAACAAGACGGTTTGTGCCCTCTCCGTTTTCACCTGAATATATAACTGTATCAATATTCTCGTTTAAATAATACCTGTGTATTTCCTTACCATCAACCTTTACGCTGACGTAATCACCTGTTTTTTTAAATGCATTCATCAACATAATTCCTGCCGCCGCTAATACAAAAATAACAACGGCAAGAATAATATCATTTTTCAGCTTTCTCTTTTTTGAGATTTTTTCATCCATTTTTTTCGAGAGCAATAAAATCAACTACGCTAAGGCAATTTGTTGGACAATTCTTAACACAAATTCCACAGCCTGTACATTTATCATAATTAACAACCGCAAGATTGTTGACAACTGTAATTGCGTTTTCAGGACAGTTATTTTCACATTTCTTGCAACCTATGCAAGCATTTTTGCAATTTTTGCGAGCAACTGCACCTTTTTCTTTATTATTACAAAGAACAACCGTTCTTGCATATTGCGGTAATACCTCAATAACCTTTTTAGGACAAGTTCTTGCACAAAGTCCGCAGCCTGTACAAAGGCGTGTATCTATATGAGCAATACCGTCATAAATACAAATTGCATCATTTGGGCAAACTGCGGCACAATCACCGCAACCTGTACAACCGAATTTACATGAGCCCGGGCCACCAAAGAACATATTTGATGCCTGACAGGTGCCGATACCGTCATATTCAAACTGATTACAAGTAGCGTTGCAGTTACCGTTGCATTTAACTACTGCCTCTGCTTCAACAACATCCTCCGCATCAACACCCATAATCTGAGCAATCTCTGCAGCAACTGCATCTGCACCCGGAATACAAAGGTTTGTTTTTGCACCTTCTGCAACTGCCTTTGCATATTCATCACAGCCAGCATAACCGCAGGCACCACAGTTAGCACCCGGAAGACAACCACGTACTTTTACAATTGTTTCATCCATGGGAATTTCAAAAAATCGTGATGCAAGTGAAAGTACAATACCTGCAATTACTCCGACTCCCGCTACAACAAGAAGGGCCTCTAAAATTTCATTAAACATTTTATTAATCCTCCTTATCCGAACAAGTTATCAACTATGCCTTCAAAACCGAAGAAAGCAAGTGAAACGAAGGATGCCGCAATAAGTGTTACAGGCAAGCCCTTAAATCTTTCCGGAACATCACTTTCATCAATTCTTGAACGTACACCTGCAAAAACAACCATTGCAAGAAGGAAACCAAGCCCTACGCCCAAGGAGCTGACCATTGATTTTGGAAAATCATAACCGTCTTTAATATTATTGATTGTAACACCGAGAACTGCACAGTTTGTTGTAATAAGAGGAAGGTATACGCCTAAGCTTTTGTGAAGTGAAGGAATAAACTTTTTAAGAACAATTTCAACAAACTGAACAAGTGCTGCAATAACAAGAATGAATACGATAGTCTGCATATATCCTAAGCCGTTTTTATCAAGTATATACGTCTGAATAGGCCATGTAACTGCCGTTGCAATAAGCATAACGAAAATTACAGACAAGCCCATACCTACTGCCTGATTAAGCTTTTTGGAAACACCAAGGAAAGGGCAAATTCCTAAAAACTGACGAAGAACATAGTTATTGACTAAAATAGAGGACATTATAATAATAACTAACTCTTTGAAGTATTCCATATTATTCGCCCTCCTTTACAGCTTCTGCTCCGGCACATCCGCCACTGCAATTGCCTGCGGCAGGACATCCCTCGCAACCGAAAGATTTTTTCTTAATTACTTTACCTTTTGTAATTACATTAACGAGTGCAATAAGAAGGCCGTAAACTAATAAGCCGCCCGGTGCCTCTGTTAATATTTTAATTTTATAATCTGCAAGGAAAGGAATCGGAATATCTGCAAATGAGCCTGCGCCGAAAACCTCACGTACAGTAGACATCATAAACATTGCAAGAGTAAAGCCGAGACCCATTCCTATACCGTCAAGAACAGATTTACCCACACTGTTTTTACCTGCAAACATTTCTGCTCTGCCAAGAATAATACAGTTAACCGTTATAAGAGCCAGGTAAACACCCAGACTCTCATACAAGTCAGGTAAATATGCATGAATAATCATTTCAACAACTGTAACGAAGCCTGCAATTATAACAATATAGCACGGAATACGTACAGTATCAGGAATAAATTTACGAAGAAGAGAAACAACTGCATTGGAGCAGATAAGAACTGCCATTGCTGCAAGACCCATACCAACTGCACTTGTTACAGACTTTGTCATTGCAAGTGTAGGGCAGGTACCTAAAACAAGAACAAAAACAGGATTCTCTTTAAGAAGGCCTTTAAATAAAACAGATAAATTACTTTCTTTTTTCATTATTTAGCCTCCTTATTTAAAATTTCAACCGCTGCAAAAGCATCTGACATAGCACTTTTGTAGCCTTTTGTTGTAAGCGTGGCACCTGCAATTGTATCAACAGAGTCAACCGCATCTGCAGTTTTGCCCACCATATTTTCACCATAAGTTTTTTCATACCCGAGAGTTTCACTGCTTTTAAGGCAAACAGCACCGGTAACTATACCTTCTGAATCAATACCGCACATAATTACCATACCTGAGCCGTAGCCTTTAGTCATAACCTCTAATACATAACCGCCGCTTGATTCCTTATGCACTTTTTGAACTGATTCGGGAAGATTTAGTGAAGAAATATCTAACTCTTCAAATGTTTCACCGTCCGGCATAACTACAAGCAATGCCTCTTTAGCTGCTTCTCTTTCTTTTTCCTCAATAATGGAAGATGTTACACTGTTAGTAACTGCAAGAATTACTGCCATTACGCCACACACAAGTGTAAGCGCTAAAACACTTTTAATATATTTTTTCATTTCTTCTTGCCTCCAAACAACTTACGTGCAGTTAATGAATCAATGTAAGGATTAAGAATATTCATTATAAGTATAGCAAAAGAAACGCCTTCGGGATACTTACCCCAGTAACGGATTATTACTGTTAAAAGTCCTGCACCTATGCCGAAAACTACTCTGCCTAAAGGAGTTGCAGGTGATGTAACATAATCTGTTGCCATAAATATAGCACCTAAGATAAGTCCGCCTGAAAGAATCATTGCAAGTGACTTTGTAACGTCACCGTCTTCAACTGCAAGTGTAAATAAGAACGCTGTGCCGATATATGCAACCGGTGTGTGCCACATAATAACCTTTTTAGCTACAAGGTAAACACCACCGATAAGCAATGCAAGCTTACATGTTTCGCCGATTGTACCGCCTATATTACCAAGGAACAAATCCTTAAGACCGGGGTCTGCTACTGTATCACTTGCAAATGCGGCAAGAGGAGTTGCACTACTTGTTGTATCAACCACATCTTTAGGGAAAGCCGTTGATGCAATAGATGAAAATGCTACAAGCATAAACACACGTGCCGTTGCCGCCGGGTTAACAATATTTTTACCAACGCCACCAAACAAGCATTTAACAATTACTATTGCGAAAATCGAACCTACTGCCGCTTCCCATAAAGGAACATTGGCAGGAAGGTTAAGTGCAAGTATAAGACCTGTAACAACAGCACTCAAATCACCTATTGACTGGTCTTTTTTAACTATTTTATTAAATATAGCCTCAGATAAAACACATACTGCAACACAAACGTACACAACTAAAAGTGCTCGGTAACCAAATATTATTGCACCTGCAATTGTTGCAGGAATGAGTGCAATAATAACATCAAGCATAGTTTTTTGAGTTGAGCGTCCGCTATGAATATGCGGAGAGGCAGAAACGTGAAGCTTACCCATTATTTACTTGCCTCCTTTTCTTTCATAGCCGCTTCTCTGAGAAGAGCTTTTGCTAATTTATTAGTCTGAGTAATTGGTCTGTTTGCAGGGCAATTAAATGAACAACAACCACATTCCATACAAATTTCTGCGCCTGCTTTTTTTATGCCTTCAATATCTTTATCTCTGTATGCTTTTGCAAGAGCCGGCGGATTAATGCCGAAAGGACAAGTATTTATACAAGTACCGCAACGTATACAGTTAGTTGCTTTCGGAAGTCTTGCCTCTTTTTCTGTAAGAGCAAGTATTGCATTGGTCTGCTTAAGAATCGGAACACCTAAATCAGGCACTGTAATACCCATCATAGGACCACCGTAAAGAACCTTACGTGGCTCCTCTTTAAGTCCGCCACAAAAATCAAAAACATCACTAAGTGCAGTACCTATAGGAACAATTACGTTTTTAGGCTCCGCAACACAACCACCGTCAACAGTTACACATTTCTCTACAAGAGGCATACCTGTTTTAAGGTACGCACCAATTGATGCTAAAGTTGTACAGTTAATTACAATACAACCAACATCTATGGGAAGCTGACCGTTACCGATAATTTTTCCGGTTGAATGGTAAACCAATACCTTTTCACCGCCCTGCGGATAAACAGTCGGCAAAGCCTTAACCTGTACCTTATTCATATCGCCAAGGCACTTCTGCATTTCCTGAACGGCATCCTTTTTATTCTTTTCAATTGCAAAAATAACTGAGCCAATATCCATATATTTAAGAATCACTTCAAGCCCTGCTTTAATATCGTCACCACGTTCAAGCATAGTTCTTGTGTCACTTGTGATATATGGTTCACATTCTGCACCGTTGATTACAAGATATTCAACAGGCTTGTCTACATTAAACTTAACGTATGTGGGGAAGCCTGCACCGCCAAGACCTACAATACCACTCTTTTTAATAGCATCAATTAAATCTTCCTTACTGTTAACAACAGGCGGAGCAATTGCTTCATCCGTTGCCATTTCACCATCGGATTCAATCGTTATTGCAGGTGCAAAGGCACCGCTTGAAAGAAGCATATCCTGTACCTTTGTAACCTTACCTGAAACACTTGCATATACAGGTGATGAAATAAAACCGTCCTGCTCTGCAATAAGTGTACCCACTTTAACCATATCACCAATCTTAACAACAGGCTTTGCGGGCTTGCCTATATGCATTGCAACAGGAATATTAACAACAGATGCTGACATTCTTACTGACTGCATTTGAGCAGTATTTTTTCTGTGTGGAACTTTTATGCCGTGAAGCGAAAAAGCCATATTAGAAACCTACCTTTCTGATAGATGAATTTTCAACAAAAACACCTTAATAATATTTGCTTATTTGTATAATATTATTAATCACTTTATTATATAATATTATATATTTCAAAGTCAACCAAAGTTATTTTTTTCACAAAAAAAGACTTGTGACACATCGGTGCCACAAGTCTTACTATTTTATAATTTTATTTTAAAAATCAGTCTTCAACTTTACCTGCTTTAACATCATCAAAAGCATCAAGCACGTCTTTTGAAGGTGCTTTTGTAAGAAGAGAAACAACAACGATAGCAATTGAAGCAAGAATAAATGCAGGAAGAAGTTCATAAATTGCAAACAATCCACCGATTGGTGCGATTAAATATTTCCATACAAAAATCATAACGCCACCAACTACCATACCTGCAAGAGCACCCCATTTTGTTGTGCGTTTCCAGAAAAGACCGAAAAGAACAACCGGACCAAACGAAGCACCAAAACCTGCCCATGCAAATGAAACGATTTCAAAAACTGAACCTTCATCTTTTGCCCAGATGATGCCTACAATTGCAATAACGATAACTGCACAACGGGCAACTATCATAGATGCTTTCTGAGAAAGATTTTTACCAAGGAATTCCTTAAAGATATTTTGTGAAACCGCAGATGCTGCTGTAAGAAGCTGAGAGTCAGATGTAGACATTGTTGCGGCAAGGATACCTGCAATAATAACACCTGCAACAATAGCAAACAATGCATTGTTCTGACTGATAAGTTTAGAAATCTCAATAATAATTCTCTGTGAATTTGATGCGTCAAGATCAATTGCACCGCTATTTACAGCCGCAGAGCCGATAACACCGATTAAAATTGCAATTGCCATTGAAATAAATACCCATACTGTTGCAATTCTACGAGATGTTTTAAGCTTGTTTTTATCATTGATAGCCATAAAACGAAGTAAAATATGAGGCATTCCGAAATAACCAAGACCCCAAGCAAGAGTTGATGCAACGGTAAGCGCATTATATGGCTTACTTGCTTGTGAAGCAGGGTCGTATGTATTAAATAACTCAAGGAAACCGGGCATTGAATTTGCGTTAGTAACAACGTTATCCCAACCGCCTGCATATCCGATACCAAAACCAACAACTACTACAAGTGCAATTGTCATAACTATTGACTGAATAAGGTCTGTTGTTGATGCTGCAAGGAAACCACCGAGAGTTGTATATGCAATAATTACTATTGCACTGATAACCATTGCAGTAAAGTAATCAACGCCAAAAAGACTGCTGAAAAGTGTACCGCAAGCATTGAAGCCTGATGCAGTATACGGCACAAAGAAAACGATAATTACAAGACCTGCAATAAGTGAAAGAATATTTTTATCATCACCAAATCTTTTTGAGAAAAATTCAGGAATTGTAACCGCATTGATTTTTTGTGAATAAATTCTTATTCTTTTTGCAACAATAAGCCAGTTAACCCACGTACCAATACCAAGACCAATAGCCGTCCATGATGCCTCTGCAAGACCTGCAACAAGTGCAACACCCGGAAGGCCCATAAGAAGCCAGCTACTCATATCAGAAGCTTCCGCACTCATAGCTGTAACGAGCGGACCAAGCTTTCTGCCACCTAAATAGAAATCATCTGTACTTTTGTTTTTTCTTGAATAAACCACGCCAATCGCAACCATTAAGAGAAGATACAGTGCGATGGTGACAAGCAACAAAACATTTGTCATACTAAAATTTTCTCCTTATTATGAAATATCCATTATAATAACACACATTGTATAAATATTCAACAAAAATTTATATTTTTTGTATATTACTGTACTTACTGTAAAAACATCTTTTTGTAAAACTGTACAAAAACAAAAGGTTATTTTTTCCATTACAAACATTGAATTACAATTAAAAATTTATTATTATAAAATTAACAACAACCGAAAGGGGTTTTACAGATGAAAATCACATTTATGGGTGCAGGCAGTACAGTTTTTGCAAGAAACGTTATTGGTGACTGCATGTGCTCTGATGTATTAAGAGACAGCGTTTTTGCTCTTTACGATATAGATGCACAACGCCTTGAAGAAAGCAAAACAATTCTTGAAGCAATGAATAAGACTATGGGCGGTTATGGTAAAATTGAGTGTTACCTCGGTATTCCCAACCGCAAAGATGCATTAAGAGATGCAAATTTTGTTGTTAATGCCATTCAAGTTGGTCTTTATGACCCCTGCACAATCATAGATTTTGAAGTACCTAAAAAATATGGTCTTCGCCAGACAATTGCCGACACACTCGGCATAGGCGGTATTATGCGCGCGTTACGTACAATTCCTGTTATGGAAGATTTTGCACACGATATGGAAGAGGTTTGCCCTGATGCACTTTTCCTCAACTACACAAACCCTATGGCAATGCTTTCAGGCTATATGCAAAGATATACAGGTGTAAACACAGTCGGTCTTTGCCACAGTGTGCAAAGCTGCTCAGAAGACCTTCTTAATCAGGTCGGCTTGGAAGATAAGCTTCCGGGCAGAAAAGAGCTTATTGCAGGTATAAACCACATGGGCTGGCTTCTTGAAATTCAGGACAAAGACGGCAATGACCTTTACCCTGAAATCAAAAAACGCATTCAGGCTAAAATTGATGACCCGGATTTTAAGAACAAGGTAAGATTTGAATATATCAAAAACTTCGGATATTTCTGTACAGAATCAAGTGAACACAATGCAGAATACAATATGTTTTATATTAAAGATAAATATCCTGAGCTTATTGAAAAATATAACATTCCTCTTGATGAGTATCCTCGTCGTTGCGTCAACCAGATTGCAGGCTGGAAAAAGGAATATGAAGAAATGCTTCAAAACGGTGTAAAAGAACACAAGCGTTCAAGCGAATATGCTTCACATATTATGGAATCAATTGTTACAAACACACCATATAAAATCGGCGGCAACGTTCTTAACACAGGCCTTATTACAAACCTTCCCAATGAAGCATGTGTTGAAGTTCCTTGCCTTGTAGACGGCAAAGGTGTTCACGGCTGCTACGTAGGTGCACTTCCTGTTCAATGTGCCGCTATGAATATGACTAACATTAACGTTCAGCTTCTTACAATTGAGGCTGCAAAAACACGTAAGCTTGAGCATATCTATCAGGCTGCAATGCTTGACCCTCATACTGCAAGCGAGCTCAGCATTGATGATATTAAAAATATGGTTGATGACCTTATTGTTGCTCACGGAGATTATTTACCGAAATATCATTAATTCTTAAAATTTTGTTAATATTAATATAGTAATGTATTTATTAAAAGGAGGTTTCCATTATGAAAAAAGGAACTATTATAATTATCGCTGTTGCAGTTGTTGTTGTGTTACTTATTGGTAGCGTAATCGGAAACTACAACTCACTTGCTGTTGCCCGTGAAGAAGTAGCCGCTGCAGAATCAAACATTGACACATATCTTCAGCGCAGAGCAGACCTTATTCCAAACCTTGTAAGCACTGCCAAGAACTTTGCGGCACACGAAACAGAGGTTTTTGACAAGGTTCTTGAAGCACGTGAAAAACTTGTAGGTGCAGATACTATTGAAGAAAAAGCAGAGGCAAACGATGAGCTTTCTGCTGCATTACAGGACTTTACGGTTATTGTTGAAAACTATCCTGAGCTTAAATCTGACCAAACTTATATTAACGTGATGGATGAGCTTGCAGGTTCAGAAAACAGAATTGCAACCGCAAGAAAAGACTATAACGATACTGCTAACGAGTACAACAATAAAATAATCAAATTCCCTGCAAGTCTTATTGCAAACATTTTCGGATTTGAAAAAGCTGAATACTTTGAAGCAGAAGAAGGCACAGAGCAAGCACCTGATGTTGACGAATTATTTGGTGAATAATTATGAAAAACTGCAATAATAAAAAAAGAATTCTTCAATTTCTTCTTGTTATATTTATTATTGCTCTTTGTCCCGTAATTTCTTTTGCAGCAGTCAGACCTACATCTGATTTTTACGTAAATGACTATGCAGATGTTTTAACGGAAGAAACAGAAAGCTATATTCTCAATGTTGCAGAACAGCTGGCGGCAGAAACAACTGCACAGGTTTGTGTGCTCACAGTTGATACAATTGAGGATGCAGATATTTCTGAATATTCTATTGAAATTTTTCGCGATTGGGGTATAGGAGATGCGGAAAAAGAGAATGGTGTATTAATTCTTCTTTCTGTTAAAGACCGTGAATTGTGGATAACCACAGGCTACGGCATTGAAGGGGCTTTGCCTGACGGTAAGCTGGGTCGATTCAGAGATACTTATGCAAAGCCGTCATATCAGAAAAACGATTTTGACAAAGGTACACTCTTGCTTTTCAATGCTATTGTTAACGAAATAAGAACTGTAGAATACGGTTTAGAGCCATTGGAAGAAAGTGAGCTTACTGAACATCAATCAATAATAATTACAGAAGAAACTGATGTAAAAGCTTTTGGTATAATTCTGGTGCCCCTACTCCTCTTTTTAGGATTAATTCTTTACCAGGATATTAAATATATACATCTTAAAAAGCTAGATAAAAGAAACGGAACCAACATTGCCCCTGTTTACCGACTTAAATGCCTTGAAATAAGAAATACTATTTTTCACTTTGTATTATATCTGTTTTTACGAGGTGGCAGAAGAGGCGGAAACGGTGGTAATCGCGGTAGTGGTAACCGTGGCGGTGGCGGAAGCACCGGTGGCGGTGGCGCAGGCGGAAGCTTTTAACAAAAAAGAGTTTGATTTACTAAAAATCAAACTCTTTTTATTTATTTTCACTTGTTTTTCAACACAAAATATGTAATAATGTCACGGTATTTATTTTTCCGAAAAAAGAGGTTTAAATCATGAGCGAAAAAAGAAGCAGTTTTTCAGGAAAGCTGGGCTTTGTTCTTGCTACTGCAGGCTCTGCAGTAGGCTTGGGTAACATCTGGCGCTTTCCATATCTTGCAGCACAATACGGTGGCGGTATATTTCTTCTTGTTTACCTTATTCTTGCTGTCACATTCGGCTTTACCCTTATGTGTGCAGAAATTGCAATAGGCAGAAAAACAGGGGTAAGTGCAATCGGCGCATATAAAAAGCTTAACAAAAAGTTTTCATTCTTAGGTATTTTAACATCTCTTGTGCCCATTATAATTCTTCCATACTACTCAGTAATAGGTGGTTGGATTATTAAATATTTTATTCAATTTCTCAGTGGCGGTATGACCGATGCCGCAACAAGCGGTTTTTTTGATAATTTCATTTCTCATCCTTCTGCACCTGTGGGATGGTTCTTCCTTTACCTTGGTGCAACTGCAATTGTTGTACTTCTTGGTGTTGAAAAGGGTGTTGAAAAGGTAAGCAAAATTATGATGCCCGTGCTTGTTGTACTCACAGTGTTTATTGCGGTATACTCTTTATTTATGCCGGGTGCAATTGACGGACTCATTTATTATATCAAACCTGATTTCAGTAAATTTTCAATAACAACCGTCCTTGCGGCAATGGGTCAGCTTTTTTACTCAATGAGTCTTGCTATGGGTATTATGATAACGTATGGCTCTTATATGAAAAAGGATGTAAGCATTGAAAGCTCAGTAAAGCAAATTGAACTTTTTGATACAGGTATCGCTTTTTTTGCAGGTCTTATGATTATACCTGCAGTATTTGCTTTTTCAGGCAGTGATGAATCTGCCTTAGGCAAGGGTCCCGGACTTATGTTTGAAACTCTTCCCAAAGTTTTTCAGAGTATGTCGGGTGGCGGAATAATTGGTACAGTATTTTTTATACTTGTTCTTTTCGCTGCACTCACCTCTTCTATTTCACTTATGGAAACAGTTGTTTCAATATTTATGGACAAGCTTAAATGGAAAAGAAAACCTACCTGCGTACTTGTTTTCCTTTTATCTGTTGCACTTGGTCTTCCGTCTTGTCTTGGCTACGGTGCTCTTAAAAACATAAAGGTTTTCGGCTTTGCCTTCCTTGATTTCTTTGACTTTGTTTCAAACAGTGTAATAATGCCCATTGTAGCTCTTGTTACATGTATACTCATAGGCTACGTTATTAAACCACAGGCTCTTATTGAAGAGATTGAAACAAACGGGGAATTTAAACGTAAAACACTTTTTACCATTATTATAAAATACATTGCTCCCGTTTGTATTGTGGGAATACTCATATTCTCCATACTTGAAGGATTAGGTATAATCAAAGTATAAAAAACACCTTACTGATTAATTAAATTGCACAAGTCCAGTAAAAACGGACAATAGAAAAAGACACCCCCCTATGGTAAAATAAAAA
>JAZUMM010000004.1:0-22074 GCA_045603625.1 Acutalibacteraceae bacterium
ATGCAGGCCCGACACCTGCAAGGGATAATCTTGCAATTGGCAGTATCGGTCCAACAACTTCTTCAAGAATGGATGTTTTTTCGCCATTACTGATTTCCTTGGGGCAAAAAGCAATGATTGGTAAAGGGAACAGAAATTCCCATGTTGTTGATGCAATAAAGAAACACGGCGCAGTTTATTTTGCTGCAATAGGCGGTGCAGGTGCTTTGTATTCAAAATGTGTAAAAGAATGTAAGGTTATTGCTTTTGATGATTTAGGTTGTGAATCTGTAAAAAAGCTTATTATTGAAGATTTTCCCTTGATTGTTGCAATTGATTCAAATGGTAACTCACTTTATTCAGTTTAAATGAGGTGCACTTGAAAAAGTCTTTTGATTATTTCAAGATGTTTAAAGAAATGTCTTTTTCCGTATGCTCATCATACGCAAAAATGATTAAATCTGAAGATTTTAACAGCGATTTAATAAGATTTTCAGGTTTAAAATGGGAATTATTAAATACTTTACTTAATGAATTCGTTGCACCGATTGAGCGCAACGATATTTATTACTTAACACAATGCTTGACTGATGATTTGAATTGTATTTCTAATATCAATACTTTTTTACCTTTGGTTGATATTAATACTTTCAACTTTAAAGAATCTGTTACAAGTGTTTTAAACCAACAGACCTCTGTTTTTTATTCTTTGAAAGAGGTCAAAAACTATAATAAAATATTTAAATCAATCAGCGAAAACAAAGCAACGTTAAACGGAATAAATACCAGTATAAATATTTTGTGTAAAAACCGTTGTGCAAGTAAATGCTTTGATTTAAATGAATATATTGTTTTTCATAATTATTCTTGTCTTTATAAATCAATAGACAGGTTATATTCAGAAATTCAAAGGATCATAATAAATAATAATTAAAATTGATTATACATAAAAGGACGTACTATGAATTTTTTACAACTCAGAAAACAGTTAATTGAAAAAGAATTTTCAAGAATGAATGATATGCAGAAAAAAGCAGTTTTCAACGTAAACGGAGCTGTTTTAATTCTTGCAGGTGCAGGTTCAGGTAAAACAACTGTTCTTGTTAACAGAATTGCTTATTTAATAAAATACGGTAATGCTTATCATTCAGATTTTTCATACAGGGTACCCACAGATAACGATTGCGCTTTGCTTGAAAAATATATAAAAGAAGGTGGCAAGGTTCCTTTTGATATACAGGGGCTTCTTAGTGTTGATGCACCGCAGCCTTGGCAAATTCTTGCAATCACGTTTACAAACAAAGCGGCAAACGAGCTTAAAGAGCGTCTTGAATCTATGTTGGGTGAAAAGGGTAATGACGTGTGGGCAAGCACGTTCCATTCCTGCTGTGTACGTATTTTAAGAAGAGATTGTGAAAAAATCGGATTTTCAAAACACTTTACAATCTATGATACAGATGATTCAAAGCGTGTAATGAAAGAGGTTTTGCGCGTTCTTGATATTGATGAAAAGCGTTTGCCTGTTAAATTTGTTCTTTCTGAAATCAGCAAGGCAAAGGATTCACTTCTCACTCCTGAAGAATATACAGATAATGCCGGCTTTGATATTAACAAAAAAATGATTGGACAAGCTTTTTCTAAGTATGAGGAAATGTTAAAAAAAGCAGATGCCATGGATTTTGATGATATTATTGTTAATACCGTTAAGCTTCTTAAGGAAAACCCGGATGTTCTTGAGTATTATCAACGTCGCTTCAGGTACGTTATGGTTGATGAGTATCAGGACACAAACCATGCACAATATGTTTTAACTTCTCTTCTTGCAGGTGGTTACCGCAACATCTGTGTCGTTGGTGATGATGACCAGAGTATTTATAAATTCCGTGGTGCTACAATAGAAAATATTCTTTCCTTTGAGGAACAGTATGAAGATACTCAGGTGATTCGCCTTGAGCAGAATTATCGTTCTACTTCAATAATTCTTGATGCAGCCAATGCTGTTATTAAAAATAATGCAGGCAGAAAAGGCAAAACTCTTTGGACTCAACAAGAGGGTGGCGACAAAATAATGCTTCGCGTGCTTTCAGATGAGCGCGATGAAGGTCGTTACGTTTCTGAGGAGATTCTTAATGCAGTTGCAATGGGGCGTAAATTTTCTGATTTTGCAATATTGTACAGAACAAATGCTCAGTCAAGCAGTATTGAACGTGCTCTTGTTTATGGTGGTATTCCTTATAAAATCTTTGGCGGTCATAAATTCTATGACCGTAAAGAGGTTAAGGATGTTCTTGCATATCTTTCTGTTATTGCAAATCCTTCAGATACAGTCCGCCTTAAAAGAATTATTAATGAGCCTAAAAGGGGAATTGGTGATACAACAATAAATAATGCCGCATCCATTGCGGACGGGCTTGGTATATCCTTCTACGAGGTTATATCACATGCCAATGATTATCCTATGCTTTCAAGAGCAGCAACTAAGCTTGTTGATTTTACTAATCTTATAAATGACCTCGCTCTTTCATTGGAGGAAAAAGAGATTCAAGAGTTTTTTGATGATGTCATAAACAAAACAGGTTATATGTTATCTCTTGATTTAGATAAAGAAACAGCCGATGAACGTAAGCAAAACGTTATGGAGCTTCTTGCAAACCTTGTAAGGTATATGGATGAAAATGAAGGCGGAACACTTACAGGCTTCCTTGAAGAGGTTGCATTAATGACTGATATTGATAATTATAATGCCGATGCAGAATCAGTTGTTATGATGACACTTCATTCCGCAAAGGGTCTTGAATTTCCTGTTGTTTTCATTGTTGGCGTTGAAGAAGGTCTTTTCCCGGGTAATCAGGTAATGTATGACCCTTCAGAGGTTGAAGAAGAACGCAGACTTTGTTATGTTGGAATTACAAGAGCAAAACAAAAATTATATATTACTAATGCTCGCAGCAGAATGATATACGGTAATACGATGCTTACAAGGCCTTCTCGCTTTATTTCAGAGATACCTGCAGATTTACTTGATTCAAACCTTAATGCACCTCAGCAACGCTTTTATGGTGGATTTTCGCAAGGCTCCACTTATTCAGGTAACCGTTCTTATTCAGGTACTTCGTCTCAGGCGGGTTCAAATAATTTTGCATCCCGAAGTCCAATGCCTGAATCATCAAACAGAGGCTTCAGCGGTATTTCTCAAAACAAATCATCCTCAACTGCAATTAATTATAAGGTTGGGGATAGAGTTGAACACAAAACCTTCGGTTGCGGTTTGGTTATAAGCTGTAAGGCTGTTGGCGGTGATATGGTTCTTGAAATTGCTTTTGATGATGTAGGAACTAAAAAGATTATGGCTAAAATGGCAAAAATGAAAAAAATATAAAAATCAGGCACAGCTCTTATGAACTGTGCCTTTGATTTATATTTCACTAAATGGTGATGCGATTTTTGATAATCTGAAGTTAACAACCTTTCGTGATAAATTGTGACGATAAATGCTGAAAACAAGTCCGACACCAAGATATAAGCAAAGTGTACTTGAACCGCCTGCGCTGTAAAACGGTAATGTAATACCAATAACAGGTAAAAGCATAAGCGCCATACCAATATTAATTACAACTTGAGCTGCAATAATTGAAGCCATGCCGTAGCATATTAATTGAGTTGAAAATTCATTTGAATTTTTACCGATTTTTATCATTTCAAGAATTATGAGGAAAAGAAGTAATAATGCAATGAAACAACCTAAAAAGCCTGTTTCTTCACCAATTGCGGTAAAAATCATATCATTTTCCTGCTCAGGAACCATACCGAATTGAGTGTATGTTCCCTTAAAAAGACCTTGACCAAAAAATCCTCCGGAGCCTAATGCGTTAAGTCCCATTAATTGTTGGTAGCTTTCGTCAGCAAATTCTTCAGGCTTAAAAAGAGCCAAGAAACGAGTTCTTTGATATTCGCTGAATACATACATCCATATTAATGGTGATGCAGCTATTGCAACAACACTGCCTGCAGCAAAAAATCCAATATGCAGGCCTGAAAAATAAAGCATTGCAATTGTAATGAAAACGAAAACAAGCGCTGAACCCATATCACCGGTTAAAACAACAAGACCAATAGGGATGATTGCGTGTATAGCGAGAGGAATGAGTGCTTTAATATTATTCAATTTATCCTTAAGTAACTCAAGGTGCATTGAAAAAGTAATAACAAATCCAATTTTAACAAGCTCAGAGGTCTGAAAATAAATGGAACCGAATTTCAGCCAGCATTTTGAGTCCGGTCGCGCTTCGGGAGCCGCACCAAAGATAAGCGTAATTATCATTAATACAACGCAAACAACGCCTATTATCGGCCATAGCTTTGTAATCAGCTCATAGTCCAGTGCAGATATTATCAAGGTTATTATTATACCAAGCACCGCCGCAATAATCATAACAATAGCATCACGGTAAATTGTTTCGCCATCTTCCAAACGCCAACGAGTTGCACTGTGAACCATTAATATACCGAAAATGGAGGCGGCAGTAATTAAGAAAAACAGTAGTTTATTAGTTTCTGAAATAAACTGTTTTGCCGAAGCAAAAATTTTTTTCAAGTTTTGTTGCCCCCTTGATTTTATTTATTATAATTGGTATTATACATATATTGAGATTTAATTTCAAGTGTTTTACTTTATAACGATAATAGTTAGTTGAAACAGTGTAAGATTACACTGTTTCAATACCAAATATATAATTTGGTATCGAATTTTCTTTGAAAATTCGACTATAATCCTTTCAACGAATGTAATGCAAAATTTTATTTATGAAATAAATTTTGCTATAAGCCGATAAAATCGGCTTTTTGTGAAACGCGACGGCGTTTCCACAAATCACAATCATTATTGAGGTGTCTATGGTAGAAGTTATATCAAATTCTCCTTCGGAAACAGAAGCTTTTGCACAAAAACTTGGCTCTGTTTTAACCGGTGGTGAAACTGTTGCTTATTTTGGTGGCTTGGGTATGGGCAAAACTCGTTTTACTGCAGGTCTTGCAAAAGGTATGGGTATAAATGACGATGTTTCCAGTCCTACTTTTTCACTTGTGCATGAATACAGAGGTAATAAAACTCTTTATCATTTTGATATGTATCGTATTACAACATTTGAGGACCTTTGTTCAACAGGCTTGTATGATTATCTTGATTGGGGCGGGGTTCTTGCTGTTGAGTGGAGCGAGAATATTGAAAATGCCTTACCTGACGATAAATTAATAAAAATTGAGATTATTCGTGGTGAACACGATGAACAACGTATAATACGTATGAGTGGAGATAGTTTGTATGAAGATTCTTGGCGTTGAAAGCTCAGCTACTGCAGCAAGCGTAGCAGTTTATTCTGACGGGAAAATAATTACTCAATTATTTTCCAATACAGGCTTAACACATAGTCAAACCTTGTTGCCAATGGTAGATAATGCATTAAAAATGGTCGGTGTTACTTTAAATGATATGGATTACATATCGGTCTCAAACGGACCGGGTTCCTTTACCGGTGTCAGAATAGGTATATCAGCAGTTAAAGGTATGGCTCAGCCTTTGGGTATAAAATGCATAGAGGTTTCTACTCTTGAAACGATTGCAAAGCCCTTATCTTTTACAGGTTGTTATGCAGTTTCTGTTATGGATGCACGTTGTAACCAGGTATATACTGCACAATTTGATTGCGATGGCGGTTTTAAAAGAATTACCGAAGATGAAGCTATTACAATTGATGAGCTTTCAGAAAGATTAAAAGCAGTAAACAAGCCTATTGTTTTGATTGGTGACGGTACAAGGGTTGCTTATAGTAAATTAAAAGATATGTTAAACAATGTTTATGCTTGCGAAAATTCAATTCAATATCAATCTGCCGGCAATGTTTGTCTTGTGGCGGCAGAAAAAATTGAATCAGGGTTTGAGGGTAGTGGTGCAGATGATATTTTGCCCAATTATCTTCGTCTTTCACAGGCAGAGCGTGAATTAAAAAAGAAAAATAACTGAAAGGTGATTTAATTATGATAGTTTTAGCATCAGACCACGCAGGATATCCGCTTAAGGAAGAAATCAAAGCATACCTTACAGAAAAGGGCGTTGAATTTATTGATTGCGGAGCAGATTCAACTGCTTCTGTCGATTATGCTCAGTTTGCACAAAAGGCTTGCCTTAAGGTAACAAGCGGCGAAGCTGAAAAAGCAATTCTTTGTTGCGGAACAGGTATTGGTATTTCAATGGCAGCCAATAAGGTTAAAGGTATAAGGGCAGCTTGTTGTTCAGATTATTTTAGTGCTAAATTTACTCGTCTTCATAATGATGCAAATGCCCTTTGTATGGGTGCACGTGTTATAGGTGCAGGCCTGGCTTGCGAGCTTGTTGACGTGTTTATTAATACAGAATTTGAAGGTGGCAGGCATCAACGCCGTGTTGACCAGATTCATCAGATTGAAAATGGTGAAATACTTTGAGTAATACAGTAAAAAAGCCGATTTCCAAAAGAAGTCGGCTTTTAAAAAAGATATTAGCAATTTTTTTGGTATTAGTAATTATGTTTTTTGCTTCCTTGGTTTATGGTAATTTTTATATAGATATTGATGTTTACAACTTTGGAAATAGTAAAACACATTTACTGAAGGGGTTAAAAATTGCTCATATTTCAGATTATCATAACAGAAAAACAGACGTTATTAATAAACAAATATTTAATGCCCTTGAAGAGCAAAAGCCTGACCTGATTTTTTTAACAGGTGACGTTATTGATAAAAACAAAACAGACATTGATACTGCTGTAAATTTTTGTAAAAAACTATGTGATTATGCACCTGTTTATTATGTTACGGGTAATCACGAGTGTAATCTTAGTATAGAAAATCAAAGTCAGTTTGATAATATGATAGCGGCGTTTTCTGATATTGGTGTTAACGTCTTAAGGCAAGATAAAGTGTCATACATAACTGAAAACGGAGCAAAGATTAATATATTTGGTATTGATGATCAGTATTTTCATTGTGAGTTCAGCTCGCAGGTTACTCAAACAAGTAGGGAGCTGTGTAACGAACTTACGATTAATAAGGAGGAATTCAATATTCTTCTTGCTCATCAGCCTGAACAGTTAAGCGTATATGCAGAGTTTGGCTTTGATCTTGTTTTTTCGGGCCATGCACACGGTGGACAGGTGAGAGTTTTTAATCAGGGAATTATTGCCCCTGATCAAGGCTTTTTCCCTGAATATACAAGTGGGGAATATGTTGAAGGCGAAACAACTATGTTTCTTAGCAGGGGAATAGGTAACAGTGTTGTTCCTGTCAGAGTTTTTAATAAATCAAATATAATTTTTGTAGAGTTGTAAAAATAGATGACTGTAAAAAATACAGTCATCTATTTTGTTATCTTTTAGCAGATATTCCCTTTGTGTTATAACCTGAGATGTACGAACCGCTATATGCTTTTACGGTGTACGTATAGGTTGTTCCTTTTTTTGCTGTTTTATCGGTAAATGTTTTTCCTGTTGTTTTTCCAAGGTATTCCCATTGACCGTTACCTGTTTTTCTGTAAACGTAGTAACCATTAGCGCCTGTTACTCCGTACCATTTAAGCTTTATGCCGTTATAAACAACATCGTAATCATAAACGTTAGGTGTTGTAAGCCTTTTGTATTTTAAACCATAGGGGTTATATGATGAGTTGTTGCCGTTACTGTCGTATGCTTTAACTGTATAATTGTAGGTGTAACCGGCTTTTGCAGTAGTATCTGTAAATACAGTTGAGTAGGTATGACCTAAATATTTCCAACTACCGTTACCTGTTTTTCTGTATACGTAATATCCTTTTGCTCCTGACAAAGAGTTCCATTGTACTTTTATACCTGCTTCAACGTTTGTTAATGACTTAATCTGAGGTGATGCAAAACGCTTAAGAGTTACGGGTACGTAATGAAAGCCCGATACAGTATTATTTCTGAATGCTTTAATTCTGTACTGGTAATTAACACCATTAGTAACCTTTGTATCTGTGTATGTTGTTGAGGTTGTTTTAGTATAATATTGCCAGTTTCCGTTGCCTGCTTTTCTGTATATATAATATCCCTTTGCAGCAGTTACTTTGTTCCAATTCAAATTTATACCTTTGTGGATATTTGTTATTGAGGTAAAACCGGGAGTATTTAACGCTTGGATTAATTTGCCTTGCTTTTCATAATCAGAAAAACCTGCCTCATTTACTGCTCTTACTGTATAATAGTACCAATATCCGCTTTTCACATTAGTATCAAAATAGTAAGTAGAGGTTGTTGTGCCTAAATATACCCAGCTACCATTGATTGTACGGTGATATACTCTGTAATAATCGGCACCTTCAACGTTGTTCCAAGAAACCTTAATACCGTCTTCTGTATTTGAAAGTGATAATATACAAGGAGCAACACATTTTAATTGGGGAATTATTTTTGTTTCTGCAATTTTGTTGCATACCTTACATATTTTTTGAAGTTCACCGTTTTCAAGTGCGGAAGCAGGTTTGCCTGTAATCCATTCACCCGGAGTGTGACCGAGAGGCTCACCGATGAGTTCGGAATTAATTGCACCGCAATCACAAATTGAAACAAGTGTTTTTGGTGCTTCGCAGGTCGCTTCAAGAGTTTTGTTGTAAGAGAAGGTGTGAGTATGATTACTGAAAGTGTCATCTTCCCATATTTGAATATATTCTGTTGTAATATTTGTATAAACAGAGTTGAATGTAAGGTCAACCTCATTTATACCATTGTAGAAGCAACCTGTTTTTTCAAGGTCTTTGTAAAGAATGTTGAATTCACCGATTTTTTCACTGTCAATATACAATGTAAATATATTTGAGCCGTCAAAATTATTATATGTGTTTGTGATTTTATATGTGTTTATATCAGCAATTCTTATATTTGAATGTGAAAAATCCAAACCCCATATTTCATTTGTTGTTTTATTTTTAAATCCTATAATGCTTTCTGTTTTGTTAATAACGAGTGAAAAATTACATTCATCTGAAGATAAGAGGGGAATTTCACCTTTGGATTTTGCATCTGTGCGAATAACAAAAGCCCAGTTTTTATCGTAATATAAGTTGATATTATTCGTCAGACCGATATTATTGTTATCGTTCGCAATAACAGGATTTGCGTAGTTTTCGCTATCTATAACGTTTGTAAGTGTATTGTTGTATTCAATAAATCTGTAGTTTTTTAACGTTCTTGTTATGTCTGATACACTTGCGTTAATTTCAATGTTTCCCGTAACGTTATCAATATAAATTCTATTATTCTTGAAGGCTGAATTTGTTATATCAACGTTGTTCATTTTAACAGTAACGTTTAATTTACCATAATATTCAGGAAATAATTCGCAGTTGAAAGCAGAGTTTTCAACTGCTTTTGTTAATTTACCGTTTTTAAATATAACGTCAGATGTGTTGTATGTTACGTCATATTTGTTTTTATCCTGAACGTATTTACTATTATTGTAGAGAGAAGATAAAAAAGCGTTGCATATTATATCCATACCTGCTTGGTTTGGATGAACAAAGTTATCTGTCAGATACCTGTTAATAGCTTCTTTATTATCAGAAGCAGGGATGTTATTATTAACATCAACAAGGTAACAGTTGAATTTTTTTGCAAGAAGAGCGATTGAGTTATTTAATTCTGTATATATTTTTGTATCTGTTGCATTTTCAAAATATCGCGGAAAAAGATTAAAGCAATATACCTCAGAATTTTTATATTTGTTTGTGATTTTATGAAGCATAATTGCGTATGCTTCACAGGTTGTTGCGGGTTTTTTATACGTGTACACTCCGTTTTTATCAGTGTATAATGTATTAAAATTTATAGCATCAAATGAGCCGACAAATGATTTGTGGTAGGATACGTCATTTGTGCCTATAAAAACTGCAATGATATCAGGTTGTTCACCTGCATTTTCTCCTGTATTATCGTGAAGATTATTAGGTCTTGTATAGTATCCGAGAGAGTCATCAGTTGAAGAAGGCGAAAAAACAGTTGTGTTTGAGTATGAGTTATTAACAAGGATTCTGGCACCAATTGTGTTTGCTGCTTGCATCCACCACGTATCGTTAAGATTAACGTCGGTTCTATCATCCATGTAATATGGTCTGTTGTTTAAAATTGTAGTGTTTGTGGTATTTGCCGCTTCACCACAAGATATGTTTTCATAAGTTGAAATACTGTCACCCAGTATTGAAATTGTTTTTCCTTGAAATGCACCGATTGAATCCGCCTTTACAATCGGTAAGGGAATAACAGTAATCATTGTCAATAATGTTAAAATCATTGAAATGATTTTTGAAATTTTTCTTTTCATTGATTAATTCGCCTCATAGTACATAATTTGACATTTTATTATATCATAATTATTGTTTTTTATCAACTCAGTTAACCAAATGTTTACAATTTAATTATTTTAATTATAAAAAATTCCGCAATACCTAATTGCATTGCGGAATTTAAGTTAAATATTAATTATGCCTTAAGAGCACGTTCAAGCCAGATAGAAGCAATTTCAATTGCAGCATACATTCCGTTTTTATCGGAACTTTTTTCAATTGCAGCAAGTGGATTTGGTTCTGTTGTATTAACAAGCTGAACTTTTACCTTATCGGCAATTTTCACTCCGTGAACCTCGTGAGATTCAATAACAGAAAGAAGAGTAACGTATTTATCGTTTATGTTACCGTAATAGATTGTGTTTCCTTTACGAACCAGGGGTTTGCCTTTATATGTAAGGAAACTTGTTGATTTATCAGCCAATTTAAGCACTCCTTTTTTAACGCTTAGTTGTTGAGATATGATTTAAGAAGAACCTGAAGAAGCTCATCTCTGTCAATCTTTCTTATAAGGCTACGAGCGTTATTATGGGTTGTAATGTAGGTAGGGTCTTCAGACAAAATGTAACCTACAAGTTGGCTGGTAGGATTGTAACCCTTTTCAACTAATGAATTGTAAACAGTAACAAGGATGTCGCGCATTTCTTTTTCGTGCTCATCGCTTATTGTGAATTGGATTGTCTTGTCTGTCATGCAAACACCTCCTAAAAATATATTACTATTATATACGATTAAATTAAAAAATACAATAAGAATTTATTAAGATTGTATTAATTATGCCCTTAACTCAATTCCTATTGCTTTAAGGTTTGAAAGAATTTCGTTAATCCAGGTCTGAACCTCTTCCATTTCAAGTGTTCTGTCTTTAGCAGAGAATATAAGACGGATGGTAACACTCTTCATAGCATCGTTTTCGTAAGTGTCAATTACTTTAACACTATCAAGCTCGCTGAGGTTAAGCTTGTTCCAGCATTCAGACATATCTGCGAATGTAACACCGTTTTTAAGTATAAGTGATAAGTCGTAATATGTTGACTGCTGAGCAGACGGTTCAAAGAAATCAATGTTTGCGCCCGCAATTTCAACAAAAGCGTCAACGTCAATTTCAATACAAACTGCTTTGCCGACTTTATCAAGCTTTTGAGCATTAGTCGGGTGAAGTGCGTGAAGTGTACCAACAACAACGTTATCGCAAGAGATTTGTGCAGTATTCTTCGGATGCTCGTAAGCGTGAGTAGGTGCAACCTTTTTAAGCACAGCATCTTTATGCTTGATTTGAGTGAAAAGGTTGTTGACAATTGTAACTGCTTTAAAGAACAAATCTTTTTCAGTTGATGTTTTGTCATAAAGCACAATACCGAGACTACGGCGTTCGTTAGCGGTTCCGTCATCTTTTATACCCTTAACAACTCTGCCGATTTCAAAAATACCGTATTTTTCACCATAATCCTTATTTTCGGAAACTGCTTGTAAAAGTGTTGGTATCATAGAATTACGGATTGTGCCGTTGTCAGAGCTTTCAATGTTAAGAACTTTAACGTTATCTTCAACTTCAATTTCAAGCTTCTTGTATTTTCTTACGTCACACCAGATATAAGAGTGCACCTCATGAAGATTAAAGTGTTTAACAAGAATATCCTTGATTTCGTTGCTTTGTGAACGAGCAGGTGAGCTTGGAACAGGCTTTAACGGACTTCTTGTTGTAATAATGCTGAAGTTGTCGTAACCGTAAATACGTGTAATTTCTTCAATTATATCAGCTTTAATTGTAACATCCTTTGTTGCTCTGAAGGAAGGTACCTGAACTGTGAATTCGTCACCATTATTTTCAACACCAAAGCCTAATGCAGTAAGGGTTTTGAAAATTCTTTCGTTTGAAATATCAATACCTGTATATTTGTCAACGTAAGCCTTGTTAAATGAAATTGAAATTTCAGGATATTTTTTTACATATTCATCTGTAAGCTGTGATGCAACCTTTGCATTTTTATCGATGTTTTGAAGAAGGTATGCAAATCTTTTGGCAGCAGTAACTGTCATTTCAGGGTCAAGCATTTTTTCGTATCTTGCAGGAGCATCTGTACGAAGACCCAATCTTGAAGAAGATTTACGTACACTTACACCGTCAAAGTTTGCACATTCAAGCACAACAGAATCTGTGTTGCCTACAATTTCTGAATCAAGACCACCCATAATACCTGCAATTGCAACAGGAGTTGAGCCGTTTTGAATAAGAAGTGTATCTGTTGTTATATCACGTTCTGTGTTGTCAAGTGTTGTGAATTTGCAATCAACTTCAGGTGTGCCTACAACAATTTCATCAATTTTGTTTGCATCAAAAGCGTGAGTAGGCTGACCCATTTCAAGCATAATGTAGTTTGTTAAGTCTGCAAGAAGGTTAATACCACGCATACCGCAGTAGTAAAGTCTTATTTGCATTGCCATAGGACTTACATTTTTTGTAATGTTGTCCATTTTTACGCAAGAATATCTGTAAACAAGGTCAGGTCTGTTAACTGTTACCTTGATTTTTTCATCACCGTCGTATGCAAGGTCAGAAAGCGGAAGAGGCTTTAATTCTCGGTCTGTAAGGGCTGCAAATTCACGGGCAATACCGTAGTGACCCCAAAGGTCAGGACGGTTTGTAAGTGATTTATTATCAACCTCAAAAATAATATCATCAATAGGGTAGATATCCTTTAAGTCTGTACCGTTAGGAGCATCAACGTCAATTTCCATAAGACCTGATTTGTCATCAGATAAGCCAAGCTCGTATGCAGAACAGCACATACCCTCAGATTCGTAACCTGCAACAGTTGCCAATGTAATGTCGCCTGCAGGAACTCGTCCGCCTGCTTTTACAAATGCAATTTTCATATTTTCTCTTACGTTAGGTGCACCGCATACTACGTTGTAAATTCTGTCACCGCCATCAACCTTGAGAAGATGAAGCTTTTTGGAATTTGGATGATTTTCAATTGAAAGAATTTCACCAACAACAACGTTTTTAATATCTTCGCCCTTAACAATAATATCTTCAACCTCTGCAGTAGCAAGAGTGAAGCTGTTAATAAGCTTTTTAATATCAAGACCTTCGAGGTCAACGTATTCTTTTATCCAATTAATTGAAACAAACATTTATTTGACCTCCTTTTCAGGTTCTACAAAAGTAGTGTTTTCAAATTGAGAAAGTGATTTAAGGCTACAGCTGTTAAACACACGAATATCTTTAACGCCGTATCTCATCATAGCAAGTCTTGTAAGACCTCAGCCGAAAGCGAAGCCTGTATACTTTTCAGGGTCAATACCTGCAGCAGACAATACGTTTGGATGAATCATACCACAAGGGCAAAGTTCAAGCCAACCTGAGTCTTTACAAGGTGGGCAGCCTTTACCGCCAGAGATTGCGCATTGAATGTCAAGCTCAAATCCCGGTTCAACGAATGGGAAGAAGCCGGGACGAAGTCTGACGGTAATATCTCTTTGAAATACTTCTGAAAGCATAGTTTTCATAAAGTAAATTAAGTTTGAAATGGAGATATCTTTGTCAACCATAACGCCTTCCATCTGGAAGAATGTGTTTTCGTGGCAAGCATCAATTTTTTCGTTTCTGAAGCATCTGCCCGGGAAAATAGCTCTTATTGGTCTGCCTGCTTCCAAATCTTCTTTATATTTGATATAAATAGCATTTTGTGCAGCAGATGTATGAGTTTTGAGAAGCTGATTTGTGCTGAGATAATATGTATCCTGCATATCACGGGCAGGGTGATGCTTTGGAATATTGAGAGCTTCAAAGCAATGGTAATCGTCAACAATTTCATCATAATCCTCAATTGCAAAGCCCATGCTTTCAAAAATGCTCTCAACCTCGCGTTGGATAAGAGTAATTGGGTGATATGAACCTTTATCTTCAGAGATAGGGAAGGTCACATCGTAATCCTCGGCGCTGTCAATAAGCTTTTGCTCTTCAATTTTTTGTAATTCCTCTTTTTTTGAAGCAATTGAGCTTTCAATAAACTGTTTTACTTCGTTAATAATCTGACCTGCTTCTTTCTTTTGCTCATTGGGAATATTTCTTAATTCGCCCATAAGTGAAGAAATCGGACCTTTTTTACCGAGATATTCAATTCTTAACTGTTCAAGTTCGCTTGATGCAGTTGCTGAATTGACTTTTTCAGTAAATTCTTGTTTTAACTGTTGTGCCTTTTCAAGCATTTGATTCAATCCTTTCAATTGATTTTATATGGGAAGATGGATTTTTGACAAAAAAATAATGCCCCATCCCCAAAGGGACGAAGACAATCTCCGCGGTACCACCCTTATTTTTGCACAGAGCAAACACTCTTTTGTAATATAACGGTTACTCCCGTCACAACCTACTGTAAATTCAGATGTGCCGCTCACAAGTGAACTTCAAGAAAAACTCCGACAGTATGTTTACAGCCTAGCCATACCTCTCTGAAAGACTTTGTTAATCTTTACTCTCTTGCTCAAAGCGTTTTTGAGATTATACCATATTAATTCATATTTTTCAATGGTTTTTATTTTAAAAATGCTTTACAATAAAAAATATTATGATAAAATATATTAGTAGTATTGTTTTATGTGGAGGTTTCGTATGAGTGATATTAAACTTGGTGTTCAGCTTTATACTCTTCGTGATAAATGTCAGAATGCAGAAGATTTTGAAAATACGCTGAAATTTCTTGACAGTATCGGTTGTAACGTGATTCAGATATCTGCGATTGGTGATATTAATCCTGAAATCGTCGGTGAGTTAGTTGAAAAATATAAAATGGATGTTTGCGTAACTCACAAGCCATACGACAGAATGAAAAATGACCTTGATGCTCTTATTTATGAGCATAACCTTATAAATTGCAAGAATATTGGTATTGGTGCTATGCCGGGTAATATTCACGAGTCTTATGAAGGTGTTTCAGGTTTTATTGCAAAATGTAATGAAATCGGTACAAAAATGAAAGCACAGGGTAAACAGCTTTGTTATCACAATCACGCGTTTGAGTTTGAAGTTTATGACGGTGAACGTACTTTTGAAAGACTTATAAACGAAACAACTGCAGATACTCTTCATTTTATTCCTGATACATATTGGATGCAGGTTGGTGGCGTTAATCCTGCCGAATACATTAAAAAGCTTGCAGGCAGAGTAGAGGTTTGCCATTTTAAAGATTTACGAATCGTTAATAATCAACAACGTTTTGCTGAATGCGGAACAGGCAATATTGACTTGGGTGCATGTTACCGTTCATGTAAAGAAATCGGTGTTAAATACATTGTTATTGAGCAAGACCTTTGTTACGAAAAAGATGTTTTTGATGCAGTTAAAATCGGTTTTGAAGGCTTACAAAGAATCGCTGCTGAAAATAAATAATTCGGAGGTTTACTATGACTTTACCAAAAAAAATAATTATTTCAATTGTTCTTACACTTGCTTTGCTTATTATTCCGGGCGTTATTCTTCTTGCGACAGTTGATGCAACAAATGATTTTGCTGCATATATTGTTGTTTATGGCTTTATTTTATTTGCAATGTTCAGCTATCTTCTTATATCTGTTCATTCCTTATCTAAAGAAATAAAAAATGCAGTAGAAGAAATGAAAATGCAGAATGCTGCTATTGCATATAAAATTACAGGTAAAATTAAAGATGAAGAAATTGATGATGGCCTTGATTTAAAAGAAAAGAAAGCCGATACGTCAAAATCATCTAAAAATCAGAAAACAAATAAATCCGAGAAATAGGATGAAGAGAAGACTGATTCTTCAAACGTTAATCTTAATCCTGCTGACCCGCTCACAATTGATGGCAAGGTAGTAAGCGATTCGTTTGATGATTTTAAATAATATTTTTATAAAGAAAGAACTGTGAAGTTTCGCTTCACAGTTCTTTTTTATTAGTTAATAACAAGTGTCAGGTTACTCATAGGGTATGAGCAACAAGGGTGAATAATACCGTAGCTTGAATCTGCAAGGCGTCTGTTATCAATTCCGTTGGGAATGTAAACATTACCCTTTAAAAGCTTTGCTCTGCAAAAACCACATTCACCTGAACGGCAAATGGATGGACTTTCGATTCCTTCACGTTCAAGAGCAACAAGCAGACTTTCCTCAGAGTAGCAGGGGATTGTTGCAATTAATTCACCGTTTTTTATAATCTTACATAAAAATGTTAAACCTTTTGCATTTTGTGGAAAATCAGAAAGATTTCCCGGATTGTCAATCTGACCGCTTGTACCGAAACGTATAAATTTATTTTCAAGTCTGATTTCAGCAATTTGTGGTAATACTTTATTATAAAGCTCAGATGAACCGTTAACAAATATGCTGTATTTTGCAGGAGCATATTTTTCAATCATTGTTTTTGTAATGAAGCCACGTTCTTTATTAAAAACACGCTCATCGCTTAAAACGTAAATGATTTTAAAGCTATCTGTCTTTTCTGATAATTCATCAAGCCTTTGTGACATTATTGCATCTTTTTCTTTACGTGCAACGTAAAAAAGAGTCAGGTTAACGTTTAGTGAATCGTCTGCAATAGCTTCTGCAATAGATAAAAAAGCAGAAATACCGTTGTTATCGCATATACCAACAATGTTTTTATAATCTCTTAAAGGCTGGTAATATAATGTGCCGTATGGTGCAGAAGCATTGATTTTTACACCTTTTCTCCAGTTATTAAATATATATTCTGATGCAAATCCGTTAGGCTTTCTTTTTACAATGATAACGTATTCATCATCAAGTGACCTTGATGGTGATGAGCAGATTGTAAAAGGTCTTGTAACTGTTGCAACACCAATTTTAAGAGTAATACTGATATATTGTCCGGGTCTGAAATATGCAAGCTTTGCAGTACCTAATTCAGTATCAGGCTCAAGTATATATGCCCTTGTATCTCTTGAAATTTCAGCAACCTGCTTAATTTTCAGGTTCTGGTTTTGCGGGTGAAGAAAGTTTGCTGTTGAATTAACAGTATAGTTTGCACTTATAGGCTCGTCAGAGGCCTCATTAATTACACCTTTTCTTAATTGAGGTATCTCCTTGAAGTTTTTGGTGTCTTTGTGTTTTGAGCGGATTTTGATTTTATTGCTCATAATCAACACCTCTTTCTTCAGATATATCATTAAGGGTAGCATAGGCGGTATTTCTGCCTGATGCTATTGATGCGTGTGTACCGCACAGTTGTGTACCCCAACCACCGCAAAAACGTAATCCGTCAATATCATTATCTGTTTTTTCAGTCATAAAACGAGGAAGTAAGCCATCCCATTCACTTCCGAGGTAACCATAAATAACACCTTGAGGAGAATTGGTAAACCTTGCAAATGTCACGGGGGTAGCAACTTCAATTTCTTCAATGGAGTTATGAATTATAACGCCTGTTGCTTCCTCATAAGCAGAAATAAGCCTTGCTGCAAGCATATCTTTTTCATTGAAATATTCTTCGGGAGATACGTTAGCCCAACAATTATCTGTATATAATGTTTTAAGGCAAAGTATTGTTGTGCCTTTTGGTGAGCAGGAAGGATTTATAATGTTAAGACAGTATGCCGAAACATTATTATTTGTTTCAATGCTTTTCATTGATTCAAACTGTTCAACTGTATCCGAAGAATCATTTATAATAACAGAGTAATCCTTTATTCCCAGTTCGCTTGCGGAGCGGTTCAAGCCAACATAAACACAGGCACCTCTTGCACCAAATGTACGTGCGTTTGTTCTTTTACGAGCAGATTTAGGTACGTCGGTAGATTTTATCATTTTGCCGTAAACGGTAGTAGGTGAGCAGTTACAAATAATATGATTTGAGTTAATCATATCACCGTTTTTTAATATAACTCCAACAGGCTTACCGTTTTTGAATTTAATTCTTGAAACATGTGAGTTATATAATATTTCTCCACCTGCATCTTCAAATTCACTTGCGATTGCCATACTTAATGCATGACTGCGAGTAAGAGGAATTACAGAGCCGTATTTTAACGTGTTATACATAAATAAAGCATAGTGTGTAAAGCTTAGTCTGTCACAGTCAACACCAAAATGAAGCCAGTAAGCTTCAAATATATCACGAGCCAAAGAGGGGAGATTAAGAACTGACAAAACCTCATTAACTGAGTAAGGTGCAGTTCTGGTAAAATTACCGTATTTTTTGAAAATACGTCTAAGCTCTCTGTAACTCGGTTGCTTTTCAAATTTACATAAATAATCTAAAGCGTCATTTATTTCTTCCGCAAGATTAAAAACCTTTTTTAATGGCTCCTTGCTACCCGGTACGTAGCTTTCCATAGCATTAATATAATTTTCAATTCCAAAGGGAAGGGTAGCGTCTATTATTTCACCTGTACGTGTTTTTGTAATTATTCTGTAAGCATTACGAATTGATGCCCATTTAATTTTATTACTGACACCGATTTCATCAAGAATATGGCGTGTTTCACCAAGCCCTGCTTCATCAGAAAAACCACAGAGCTGATTTAAAGATACCTCAAATTCAAATCTACCGCGTACAAAGCTTGTGTTAAATCCACCCGGTAGATTGTGTCTTTCAATTAAAAGAACTTTTTTTCCTTCTTTTGCAGCACAGGTTGCGGCGGTTAAACCGCCACAACCGGCACCAATAACTATAATGTCATAGTCCTTGTTTTTTAACATTATTATTTAATCTCCGAAAGTTTTACAGGTCTGCCTTCGTTTGCTGATTTTTCAGCTGCAAGTGCAATTTTAACAGATTGAAGACCGGCATGGATACCAACAGGAGTTTCCTTGTTATTAATGCAGCAATCAACAAATTGTCTTACTTCTTCAGAGAATGAGCCCATATATCTTTCAAGGAAGAAATAGAGTGGCTTTTCACCTGTAACGCCGTTAGCGTCTGAAATTACTGCAGTTGAAAGTGTATCGTTTGTTGTTGCTACCATACCTTTTGAGCCGAAAAGCTCTGCTCTCTGGTCATAGCCGTACATTGCCTGACGAGAGTTGTCTATAACTGCAAGTGCACCGTTTTCCATTTTCATTGAAATGATTGCAGTATCAAAATCACCGTATTCGCGAATACCCGGATTAATAAGAGCATCAGCATAAACGTAAAGCTCTTCAACATCACTGTTTGTAAGGAAACAAGCCATATCAAAATCGTGAATTGTCATATCAAGGAAAATGCTTGCTGCACAATATCCTACTGGTGGAGCCTGTGGGTCACGTGAAGTGATTTTAAGAATTTGTGCATCACCGATTTTACCTTCGTCGTAAGCTTTGCGTACTGCTGCAAAGTTATGGTCAAAACGACGGTTAAAGCCAACCTGGAATTTACATTCCGGATGAGCCTTGAGTGCTTCTGCAATTTCAAGAATTTTATCAACTGTATTAGCAAGTGGTTTTTCGCAGAATACGTGCTTGCCTGCATTGATTGCTTCAATTGAAATAGGAGCATGAGTATCAGTTGATGAACAAACAAGAACAGCATCATTTGTTTCGTCTTCAATGATTTTTTTGTAGTCTGTATAGATTTTTTCAACGCCAAAGCCTTCGCAGAAAGCTTTTGTTTCGTCATTCATAAAAGGGTCTGCAATTGCAGTAACGACAGCGTTTTTAACGTGATATGAAATTGATTCAAGGTGAACCTTACCAATACGGCCTGCACCGATAATACCAATATTAAGCATAATTAATATTTCCTTTCTTGTATAAAATATAAATCAGATTGTGCCATCCCATGTGGAAACTTCTGTCTTTTTAATTTCTTCTTCGTCAAACCAACGTGTAGTTACACATTTGCTTTCTGTAAAGAAACGGTAAGCATCTTTTCCGAGGCAATGTAAATCACCAAAGAAAGAATCCTTGTGACCTGAGAATGGGAAGAAGCCAATCGGAACAGGAATACCAACGTTAACACCAACCATACCGCCGTCTGTGTAACGAGTAAATTCTCTTGCGTAGTGACCGCTTTGTGTGAAAATAACAGAACCGTTTGCGTATGGGTTATCGTTCATAACCTTAAGACCTTCGTGGAAGTCTTTTACTCTCTTAATGCAAAGAACAGGACCAAATACCTCATCTCTGCCTATTGTCATATCTTCTGTTACGTTATCAAAAATTGTAGGGCCGATAAAGTAGCCGTTCTTGATTTCTTCGGGAAGCTCAGGGTTTCTGCCGTCAAGAACGAGTGTAGCACCTTCTTTAACGCCTTTTTCAATATCTGCAATAACTTCATCATAATGCTTTTTGTATGTAACAGGGCCAAGCTTAGATGTTTTATCAATTGATTTACCAAGCTTGATTTGTGAAGCCTGCTTTTTAAGCTCAGCAACAAATTTATCTGCAATTGATTCCTGAACAACACAGCAGGAGAGAGCCATGCAGCGCTGACCGGCACAGCCGTATGCAGAGTTAATTACACCTGCAACTGTTCTTTCAATAGGAGCATCCTCAAGAATAAGAGCATGGTTTTTAGCCTGGCAAAGAGCCTGAACTCTTTTACCTGCTTTTGCTGCTCTTTCGTAAATGAGTTTACCAACAGGAGTAGAGCCAACAAAAGTAATACCCTTAATATCAGGATGGTCAAGGATAGTATTAATTTCGTTTCTTGAGCAAGTAACTACGTTAACAACACCATCAGGCATACCTGCTTCTTTATAAAGCTCTGCCATTCTGAGAGCAGTTTTTGGAGTTAATGATGCAGCCTTAAGAACAATTGTGTTACCGCAAGCAACACAAGTAGGTGTCATCCATCCGAAAGGAATCATAGCAGGGAAGTTAACAGGAACAATACCTGCAAATACGCCCATTGGTTCACGGTATTTAACTGTATCAAAGCCTGATGAAGCATCCATTACACTTTCACCCATCATAAGTGATGGTACCTGTGTTGCAAGCTCTGTACCTTCTTTAGCTTTAAGAACGTCGCCTTCAGCCTCAGACCAAACCTTACCGTTTTCTTCTGCAACAAGTGTAGTAAGCTCATCCATGTGCTTAATAATAAGGTCACGGACATTATAAAGGATTTGCGCACGTTTAATTGCCGGAGTTGCTCTCCATGCAGGGTAAGCCGCTTTTGCGGCAGCAATAGCTTCAAGAACCTCTTCGTTTGTACAGCAAGGCGCGTAACCTGTTACTTCACCTGTGCTTGGGTTATGTAAATCATACCAAACATCAGTTTTTGATTCTTTAAATTCGCCATTGCAAAAATATTTGATTTTTTCAGCAGCCATTTTTTATTCTCCTTAATTTTGCTTTTATTATAAGCCTGATTTTTCTGCAATGTAAGCACGGGCTTTTTTTGCATACTCAAACGGATTTGCAATTGCAGGGTCTTGTTCTGCTTCTACAAGAACATAGCCTTCATAATTATTTTCTTCAAGAACCTTGAAAATGGGTTCAAAATCAATTACGCCGTCACCGGGAACAGTAAATGTACCTTTTCTTACACCTTGAAGGAAGCTTTCCTTATTAGCCTTAACATCTGCAATAACGTCAGGACGAATATCCTTAAGATGCACGTGTTTGATACGGTTAATATATTTTTTAAGAATATACATATAATCTTCGCCACAATAAGCAAGGTGACCTGAGTCAAAAAAAAAATTGAAAAGCTCAGGTTCTGTATTTTCCATAACTCTGTCAATTTCAGCAGCAGTCTGTACAACTGTACCCATGTGATGATGGAATGTAAGAGTAATGCCCATATC
>JAZUMM010000005.1:0-15361 GCA_045603625.1 Acutalibacteraceae bacterium
CTCTTCTTAAAAGAGTTTTTATTTTCCTTGAAGATGGTAACTTTGACAGTGCTAATGAATATTGTGAAAAGGTTCTTGATGTTGACCCTGAAAATGCCAAGGCTTACCTTGGTAAGCTTATGGTTGAGCTTCGTGTCAGAAGGCAGGAAAATCTTCAGAATTGTTCTAATCCGTTTGATAAGAGCAATAACTATCTTAAGGTTGTTCGTTATGCAGATTCTGAGCTTAAACAAACCGTTATCGGTTATGTAGAGGCAATCCGTTTACGTAAAACAGAAGAATTATATGCAAAAACAATGCGAAATATTAACGTTAATTCAATTGATGAATTAAAGCGTCTTTCAGGTGTTTTCCGCTCCCTCGGTAGTTATAAGGATTCTAAGGAAATGGCTGCATTCTGTTGGGATAAAGCCGAAACAATCAGAAAAGACGGTATCCTCGCTCAGGCAAAGCGTGATATGGATGTTGATGCTGTTTTCTTCTATAAACGTGCACTTGAAAATTTCACAAAGGTTCGTGGCTGGCGTGATGCAGATAAATGTATTGAATTTTGCGAAAAACGAATTAATGAAATTGAAACAGAAGAAGAAAATAATCGTGTTAAACGTCTTGCAGCTTACAAGAAAAAGACTTTAATCAAGAAAATAGTTAAATTATCCGTTGTCCTTATTGTTGTTATTATCATAATTTCTTTCTTGTCAACGTATGTTTTCAAGCCAATGTCAAATTACGACTCTGCAGTTGAAATGATGTCACAAGGTGATTATGTCGGTGCAAAAACTGTTTTTGAAGAGCTTGACGGATATGATGATAGTGAAGAAAAACTGGGAGTATGTAATTTTAAGATTGATATGTCATATAAATACGTGGGTGATACAATTCAATTAGGCACGTATAATTCCGGCTATGAATCTTCTTATGAATATCTAAATCCAATTACCTGGCGTATTCTTGCAATAGAAGACGGCAAAGCCCTTCTTATTACCGAGTATGCAGTTGATTGCAGACAGTATGGTGATTATTGGGATGGAAGCAGTGATTGGGAAAATTCTTTAATCCGTACATGGTTAAATGAGGAATTTATTTATAATTTGAATGATAGTGAAAGGGAGCTCGTATTAGAAACTACTGTTACAACAGGTGTGAATCTGGTTACCGGCTTGGAAGGCGGTTCAGCTACAATGGATAAGATGTTCTTGTTAAGTATTGAAGAGGCTAATATGTATTTCTCTTCAAACTATGACAGAGTATGCTCACCTTTGGAATATGCAATAAATAACGGTGCGTATACATATAACAATTATTGTTATTGGTGGTTACGTTCAACGGGTGATGATTACGATAAGGTTGCCCGTGTTCGTCTTGATGGTAAAATCGGATACGGCGGTGTTTCCATTGATGATTATCAGACTGCTGTTCGCCCTGCAATGTGGGTAGATATTTCTTAAACTTAGTTTCATACTTTTAGTGCTAACTCTATAATATAGTAAATTTTTGGAGGTTTACGGTATGGCAAAAATTACAGATATAATTAAATACGAGGGTGACAACAGTACATTTATCTGGAAGCATCCAAGTGAAGATTTTAATACGCTTACTCAGCTTATTGTTCACGAAAGTCAGGAAGCAATATTCTTTATGAACGGTCAGGCTCTTGATCTTTTCGGTCCCGGTCGTTACACTCTTGAAACACAGAACCTTCCTGTTATAGGCAAGCTTCTCAATAAAACAACCGGTGGCGAAACACCGTTCCATTGTGAAGTATACTTTATTAATAAAACTGTTCAGATGTCAGTTAAATGGGGTACAGATTCACGAGTTCGTTTTATTGACCCTCTCACAGGTGTACCGCTTGAAATCGGTGCTTGTGGTGAAATGAATTTACAGGTTTCCGATTCTCGTAAGCTTCTTGTTAAGCTTGTTGGTACAATGAACGGCATTTCATGGAATAATGCAGGTCCAAACTTTTCAAAAAGTCTCAATGATTGCTTCAGACCGCTTATTTCCACAGTTGTAAAGGCAAATCTTGCAGCAGCTATTAAGCAGGGTGAAATTGATATTCTTGAAATAGATGAGCACCTTGAAGAGCTTTCATCAACTCTCAGAGAAAAGGTTGTTCCCGGCTTTGAAGAATACGGTTTAACTGTGCCTCAGCTTTATGTAACAACAATTCTTTTACCTGAAAATGACAGGAATTTTGATAAAATCCGCGAGTTACATACAATTTCAATGCAAAAGAGATTTGTTGAAGCTCAAAGGGAAATCGAGCTTGAACGTCAGACAACTGAAACTGAAATTGCAAAGCGCGAAGCAGAGCGTCAGCTTATTGAAGCTCAGACAAAAGCTCAGGCTGAAAAAATGAAAGGCTTTGCAGAAGCAGAAGTATATGCCGCTAAAGGTATTACAGAAAAAGATTATGTTCAGGCAGAGGTTCAGAAAGAGTTTGCCAAAAGTATGGGCAATATGGGCTCAGGCGGTGGTACCGGCGGTAGTGTAATGAGCGATATTGTTGGTCTTGGTATAGGTCTTCAGGCAGCAGGTGCAATGAATGGTCAGTTAGGCGGTATGTTTAACGGACTTACAGGTGCTTCTACGGTTGCTCCGTCAACAGCTCCTGCAGCACAGGCGAGTGTTCAATGTGCAAATTGCGGTAATACATTGCCTGCTAATGCAAAGTTCTGCCTTGAATGCGGTACTAAAGTAGAAGTTCTTTCTGCAGATGAAATTATTTGTCCTGAATGCGGTAAAAAGACAGCAAAAGGAAAATTCTGTATGGAATGTGGAGCATCTTTAATACTTAAATGTGCAAAATGCGGTGCTGAAATTCCTAACGGTGCAAAGTTCTGTCTTGAATGCGGAGAAAAACTTTAATTACAATAAGCTCGTGTAAAGGAGAATTACTATGAAAAACAATTTTAAAATTTATGCTATTATATGGGCAATTGGTCTTGTGTTTTTTAATTTAGTTGCTTTTCTTGTACCATCACAATCAAAGTTTGAAGAAAATTTCTGGACCGGTTATGCATTTATTACAATTGCATTTATTCTTCAGTTAGGCACTGCTTTCTTTGCTTGTAAAGAAACAACTGCAAAAAAGCTTTTTCTCAATATTCCAACTGTAACAATCAGCTTTACTACTCTTATTATTACTGCTGTTGTTGGTATCGTTACTGCTACTGTTGAGGGTATGCCTGTATGGTTCGGTTCACTTCTTTGCTTTGCTTGTTTTGTAATCGGCATAGTTGCAACGTTACTTGCTAAAACAGCAGCAGATGTTGTATCAAAGGTTGATGATAAGGTTAAAGCAAAAACAATTTTCATTAAAGCACTTTCAATGCATACAGATACACTTGTATCAAAAGCTCAGATTCCTGAAATTAAGGCACAAATTATGAAGGTGTACGAAGCAGTTCGTTATTCTGACCCAATGAGTAATGATGCTCTTTCATCAGTTGAAACACAAATTACGTTAAAATTCAACCAGCTTGAAGAAGCAGTTGCAAAGAATGACGTATCTTTAGTTCAATCAATTTCTGAAGAGATGCTTGTACTTATAAAAGACAGAAATAACAGATGTAAATTGTTGAAATAATTTTCTTATTAAATTATCAGGTGAGTGTGTTCGGGTTATATTCAACACACTCACCTTGAATTAAAATCAGGTGTAAAAATGGCAGTTTTCAAATGTAAAATGTGTGGCGGTTCACTTGAGGTTACAGATAATAACTCTGTGGCTTTATGTACTTACTGCGGCACTCAGCAAACAATTCCCAGATTTAATGACGAAAAGAAGCTTGCTTTATTCACTCGAGCTAATAATTTACGTTTAAAAAGCGAGTTTGATAAAGCAGCCGGTATTTACGAAAGCATTATTACTGAATTTCGTGATGAAGCAGAAGCTTATTGGGGTCTTGTTCTTTGCAAATATGGTATAGAGTATGTTGACGATGGCAATGGTAGAAAGGTACCAACTTGTCACCGTACATTACCTGTTGTCATAATGGATGATGATGATTTTCAACAAGCGTGTGAAAATGCAGATGTTACCGCCAAAAGCATTTACCGTGAAGAAGCAAAAAATATAGATAAAATTCAAAAGAAAATACTCAGTATTGCTATTAATGAAGAGCCGTATGATATTTTTATTTGTTATAAGGAAACAGATGATATTACAGGCTTACGTACAGAAGATAGCGAAATTGCTCAAGATATTTATACTCAGCTATTAAAGGATGGGTATCGTGTTTTTTATTCACGTTTATCTCTTCGTGAGGTAGCAGGTACAGAGTATGAACCATATATTTATGCCGCATTATCCAGTGCAAAGGTTATGCTTGCCGTAGGAACAAAATTTGAATATTTTGACTCTGTATGGGTAAAAAATGAATGGTCTCGTTATATATCAATGATGGCAGATAGTTCTTCAAAAGTTCTTATTCCGTGTATTAAAAATATGGATGCTTACGATATGCCTAAAGAGTTTAAAAATATGCAGGCGCTTGATATGAATGATGTTACGTTCTTTGCAAGTCTTTTGGAAAGTATTGAGCGTATTGTTGATAAAACACGTTCTAAAGCATCAAAAGAGCCAATTATTTTTAATGATAATAATATTGATATTTCACCGTTGCTTGAACAAGGCTTTTTATTTATTGAAGATAATGAGTGGGATAGAGCAGATGAGTTTTTTGAATCAGTTCTTAATATAGACCCTAAAAACGGCAATGCTTATCTGGGTAAGCTTCTTGTTGATTTAAAGCTTTCTTCTGTTGATGACTTAAGCAGCTTCAGAACAACCTTTTCTGATAATAATAATTACAAAAAAATTATGCATTTCGGTGAAGATGAGTTAAAAGAAAAGGTTCGCAATTGCAATGAAATTGTTGCAAGACATATTGAGGAAAATCGTAAAAAGGAATTATATCAAACTGCTCTTAAAATAATGCAAACTGCAACTACTGAGCAAATGTTTGAAAATGCAGGCTATATGTTCCAAGAGGTTAAAGATTATGCTGATGCAAAGCAAAAGTCAGCAGAATGCTTTGAGAAGGGTGAGCTTGCACGTATAGAATACGAACGTCAGCAGGAGCTGGAACATCTGAGGAAAGAAAATGCATTAAAGGATGAGCAATACAGAATTGCCTGCCTTCCTCTTGAATATGATTATGAAAATATAAGTACGAAAAAATATGTTGATACTCTGAATAAATCAATTCTTACTTTTAATAGCTTAGGTGATTGGCGCGATTCAAAAAACAAAGCTCTTTTGTGTCAAAGAAAAAAAGAAGAGGCAATTTGCCGGGATCTTGCACAGGAGAGTGAACATGCCAAACAAGAAAAATCCAAGAATTACCGTATTCTTATTTTTGTTGCGGTAAGCATAATTATATGTTTGTTGCTTATGGTTATGCTTATTAAAACTGATAATCATAACGGCATGGTTTTTATTCCGGATAATTTATTGTTTTTTGATAACATTGTTCCTTTATATAAATTGATTCAGTAAATAAATGATATGAAAATTAAAATTTAATATTATTTTGAAAGAATAGGTAATAACGTGTTATTACCTATTTCATTTTGTCAAAACTTTCGACAAAATTCGACAAAATACTTCAAAAACTCTTTCTTTTTATATTACAAAAATCTTTATAATTTGTTTAATTTAACGATAATTATCCAATCATCTTGAATAAAAGTTACATGAATGGTATAATTTAGACACTTTTTAGGAGGTGTTTCCAATGGTCGGTAATTTGTCGGTTTTGTTGACAGATGAACGAAACGAAGCGACGCAAAAACTTGCAAACGTTCTTCGTAATAACAAAATGGATGTAAGAATGTGTGCAAAGAATGGCGCAGAATTATTAAAAATTTGTGATGAAATGTATCCGGATGTAATTATTATGGATGCTTTTTTACAGCATATTGATGCTATGGGTGTAATTGCTCGTATCAATGCAAAGGACCCTGTAAAAAGGCCACTTGTTATTGTTATGTCCGGTATTGATAATCCTAATTTTGAGAGAGAAATAACTAAATGCGGTGTGGATTATTTCTTTCTTAAGCCTGTTGACCCTCAATTGATGGCTGAACGTATTGTTCAGATATCATCGTGGCGAGGTGTCAATGTCCCAAACCGGTATGAGGTACAGGAGGATTTGGATGTTGTAATTACAAATATTCTTCATCAGATTGGTGTTCCTGCTCATATTAAAGGGTATACTTATGTTCGTGAGGCAATTCGTCTTGCGGTTGTTGAGCCTGATACACTTAATTCAATAACAAAGGTTCTTTATCCCACAGTTGCAAAAACCTTTAAAAGCACGTCATCACGTGTTGAACGTGCCATAAGGCATGCAATAGAGGTTGCGTGGGACAGGGGCGATGTTGATGTTTTGAATTCTTATTTTGGCTATACAATTCAATCACAGCGTGGCAAACCAACAAACTCTGAGTTTGTTGCTATGATTTCAGATAAAATACGTCTGAAACGACACGTTTCATAAATTTTTAGGTCGGCTTTACTTAAAGTCGACCTTTTGTTGTATATATTAAATATAAATATATAATTAATTTTAGTTATTTAACTATTTACATTATTTCACATTTATTGTAAAATAATATAGAAAATTTATGCCATAAAATATGGTTGAAAGGGGATATATTATGGAACCCGTTTATAATCGTCTTCTCCTTAAATTGAGCGGAGAAGTTCTTGCAGGTTCTGCAGGTCACGGTTTTGATTTTAACGTTATTAACGAGGTGTGTTGTGCCGTTAAAAAAGTAACCGATAAAGGCGTTCAGGTCGGCATTGTTGTTGGCGGCGGTAACTTCTGGCGTGGCAGAAGCAGTGGCGATATGGACAGAACAAGGGCAGATAGCATTGGTATGCTTGCCACAGTAATGAACTCACTTGCTTTACAGCAAGGCTTTCTCGATATCGGTGTAGAGGCACGAGTTATGTCTGCAGTTCAGATTGTCGGCGTTGTAGAAACCTTTATGCGCGACAAGGCAGTTTCACATCTTGAAAAGGGCAGAGTAGTTATTTTTGCAGGCGGTACAGGTAACCCGTTCTTCTCAACAGATTCAGGTGCCGCTCTCAGGGCTGCTCAGATTAATGCAGATGTTTATCTTAAAGCCACAAACGTTGATGGTATTTACGATAAAGATCCAAATAAATTTGCAGATGCAGTTAAGTTTGATAAAATTACACATAATGAGCTTCTTGAGCGTCATCTTGCAGTAATGGATACTGCTGCTGCAGCAATTTGTCAGGAAAACAATATTCCGATTCTCGTTTTTAATCTTAACGACCCGGAAAATATTAACAGAGCAGTATGCGGTGAAAATGCAGGTACTGTTGTTACAAATTCTTAATTTAATTCGGAGGTATTTTTTATGGAATCAGTATTTAGTTTAGCAAGAGAAAAAATGGAGAAAACAATTTCTTCACTTAAGTATGAATATAACTCAATCAGAGCAGGTCGTGCAAATGCCGCAGTTCTTGATAAGGTTCAGGTCGACTATTACGGTTGCCCGACACCTATCAATCAAATGGCTGCAATATCAGTTCCTGAAGCAAGAATTCTTGCAATTCAACCTTGGGATGCTTCAACACTTACTCTTATTGAAAAAGCTATTCAGGCATCAGATATCGGCATTAATCCATCTAATGATGGCAGAGTAATTCGTCTTGTTTTCCCTGCACTTACAGAGGAACGTCGTAAACAGATTTCTAAAGAGGTTTCACAGTTTGCAGAAGAAGCAAAAGTCGGTGTTCGTAACATCAGAAGAGATTGCATTGATAAAATCAAAGCAATGAAAAAGAATTCTGAAATTACAGAAGATGATCAGAAATACGCTGAAGAAAAAATTCAGAAAATTACTGATGAATTCATCAAAAAGGTTGATGAAGTAGCAGACGCAAAAACAAAAGAAATTATGGAAATCTGATTATGAGTACAAATTTACCTCATTTTGATGTTTTACCAAAGCACATTGCCTTCATTATGGATGGTAATGGCAGATGGGCAAAAATGCGTGGTCTTGAACGTAGCGAAGGTCATAAGGAGGGTGCAAAAACTTTCCGTAAGATTACTGAATATTGCGCAGACCTTGGTATTGAGTATCTTACCTTTTATGCCTTTTCAACAGAAAATTGGAACAGACCAAAGGCAGAGGTTTCTGCTCTTATGAAATTATTTAAAGAGTATCTTCTTGATGCAGACAGACGTGAACAAGAAAATACCTTCCGTAAACTTAAAATCAGTTTCATTGGCGAAAGAGATGGGTTACCCAAAGACCTTTTAAAGCTTATAGAAAAAGCTGAACGTAATTCCAAAAAGTACGAAACTAAAACCACTGTTAATGTTGCTATTAATTATGGTGGAAGGGCAGAAATTACACATGCGGTCAAAGCTATTGCGCAAAAGGTTCAGAACGGTGAAATTTCTATCGATGATATAACTGAAGATACAATAAGTCAGAGTATATATACTGCAGGTCAGCCTGACCCTGATATTATTGTAAGGCCAAGTGGCGAGTATCGTTTATCAAATTTTTTGCAATGGCAATCCGCATATTCAGAGTTTTGGTATTCAGATATTTTGTGGCCTGATTTTACTGAAGAAAACGTTAACGATATTATAAGAGATTATCAGAAACGTAACCGTCGTTTCGGCGGAGTTTAAAATTTATGATAAATTTTAGAGTGAGTGTATTAAACCGTATGGTTCATATACATTCACTCTATGCATAGACATTCATATTTTTGTGGTGTTTAACAGTATAATAAGCAGGGGATTTTTTATGAAGCAAAGGGTAATAACAGCAATTTTATTTGGAATAGTATTTATTGGCGCTGTTCTTCTTATGAATACAATTGTATTTCCGATTTTTGTATCCGTACTTTCTGCTATTGCAGTTTACGAGGTTGAAAAGGCAGTCGGACTCACTAATAATCTTATAAAAAGTGCAAGCCTTGCATTATCTGTGGCTATTCCGTTTGTTGTTCATTTTAAGGTGTCTTTACCAATAGCGGCTATTGGCTCAATTTACGTGGTTCTTATTTTAATATTTATGCTTTTAAAATTTGAAACAACACGGTTTGAACAAGCGATTTCGGCAATCTTTGCTTCGGTGTGTATACCTTTTTCCCTTTCTTTAATGATATTTTTCAGAGATATTAATAAATATTTTGATAATTATACAAAAATTGACGGTATATTCCTTTTAATCTTTTCGTTTTTTGCTGCATGGATGACAGATATTTTTGCATATTTTGTTGGCAGTAAGCTTGGTAAACACAAGCTTTGTCCAAAAATCAGTCCTAAAAAGTCTGTTGAAGGTGCAATCGGTGGCGTTATTGGTGCAGTATTACTTAACGTCTTGTTGCTTTTCGTGTTTAACAAATTTTTCTTTGAAACAAAAAGTGATTTATCGTACATAACAGTAATAATTTTAAGTGTTGTTCTTTCAGTAGTAAGTATGTTTGGCGACCTTGCCGCTTCAACGATTAAACGTAATTTCGGTATAAAGGATTTTGGCAATCTTCTTCCCGGCCACGGTGGTATTATGGATAGATTTGACAGTGCATTGTTTGTAATGCCAACATTATACGGTGCAATATATTTAATTAATTATTAAGGTGCTTATGAAAACAATTAATTTATTAGGTTCAACAGGTTCAATTGGTGTTCAGACTCTTGATGTAGCCAGGGAACACGGTTATAAAATTGAGTCACTTACCGCTTATTCAAATGTTGATATAATTGAAAAACAAATTCGTGAATTTAAACCGAAATATGCAGCGTTAGTAGATGAAAAAGCTGCTGCAGATTTAAAGGTAAGAGTTAAGGATTTACCAACAAAGGTTCTTAGCGGGATGGAGGGTGTTTCTTTTTGTGCATCTCAGGCAAAAGGCGAAATTACCCTTAATTCAGTTGTTGGTATGGCAGGTCTTAAGCCGACTCTTGATGCAATTGAAGCAGGCAAAACAATTGCCCTGGCTAATAAAGAAACTCTTGTGGCGGGTGGTAAGCTTGTTACAGGGGCAGCTAAACGTAAAGGTGTTTCTATTCTTCCTGTTGATAGTGAACACTCTGCTATTTTTCAATGTCTTTTAGGTGCACCGCGTAATTCTGCGTTAAAAAGAATTATTCTCACTGCATCGGGCGGTCCCTTCTTTGGCAAAACTAAAGAAGAGCTTTTAAACGTTACGGTTGCAGATGCTCTTAAGCATCCAAGCTGGAGTATGGGTTCTAAAATTACAATTGATAGCGCAACAATGTTTAATAAGGGTCTTGAGCTTATAGAAGCAGTATGGCTTTTTGATGTGAGCCCGGATATGATTGATATTGTTGTTCATCGTGAAAGTATTGTGCACTCTCTTATTGAATATGATGATAATTCGGTTATTGCTCAATTGGGGCATCCTGATATGCGTCTTCCAATTCAGTTTGCAATAACTTATCCTGATAGATTTCCTTCTCCTGAAAAACAGCTTGATTTATGGGAGGTTGGTAACCTTTCCTTCTATAAACCTGATTACGAAAACTTTCCTTGTATGGATATTTGTCGTGATGCAATAAAAAAAGGTGGTCTTTATCCTGCCGCAGTTAACTGCGCAAATGAAGAAGCAAATTTGCTTTTCCGTCAGGGTAAAATTTCATTTTTAGCAATTCCCGAGCTTATCAGCGAGGCTTCCCAATATCTTCAGAATAAAGATAATTATACTTTAGAAGATGTTTATAACACAGATGTGTTAATGCGTGAGGTTGTTCGTAAGTTAGCAAAAATATAAATTGGTGGTGTACCGTATTGGATAAATTTTTAGCATTGTGGGGCAATGTGTGGCCATACTTACTTGCAATTTTCTTGTTTGGTATTATTATTGCCATTCACGAGTTTGGTCATTTTGCTTTTGCAAAATTGTTTAAAGTAAAGGTAAATGAATTTGCTTTAGGTATGGGACCTAAAATATTTTCAAAACAAAAGGGTGAAACTGTTTATTCATTAAGACTTTTACCTATCGGTGGTTTTGTAAGTATGGAAGGTGAGGATGAAGCAAGCTCAGATGAACGTGCCTTCAATAATAAGCCTGCGTGGCAAAGGTTTATTATTGTTGCTGCAGGCGCAATACTCAATCTTATTTTAGGTGTTATAGTTGTTGCGATTTGTTTATCTTCAAGTGAGCTTGTCGGTACAAGAACAATTTACGGCTTTACCGAAAATTCTGTAAGTGCACAAACAGGTCTTGAGGTTGGCGATGAAATTTTAAAAATCAACAATACACCGATTTATTCATATAAAGGTATTGCATTTAATCTTGTAAGAGATGCAGATAATAAAACAGATATCCTTGTGCGAAGAGACGGGAAAGAAATTTTGTTAAAGGATGTTACTTTTAAACAATTTGAGTTTGAAGGACGTCAGTATATAGAGCAGGATTTTATTATTTTAGGCGAATATCCGGGTTTTAAAAATGTTGCAAAGAATGCAATACTTGATTCAGCATCAATTGTTCAGATGGTGCGCTTGAGTCTTGTAGATATGCTTACTGGTAAATACGGTATAAAGGATATGTCCGGCCCTGTGGGAACAATCTCTGCAATCGCAGAATCTACCGCTCAGCCTGTTGCCTTGAGAGATAAAATATTAACGGCACTTAATTTTCTTTCAATGATAACCATTAATGTAGGCGTTTTTAATCTTTTACCGGTTCCTGCATTAGATGGTGGCAGACTTTTCTTTATTGTTATTGAAATGATAAGGCGTAAGCCGATTCCTGCAGATAAAGAAGGTAAAATTCATACAGTAGGTTTAATTTTACTTCTTGCATTAATGGCAGTTATAACATTAAGTGATATTATAAAACAATTTCGGTGATTAAAATGATTAGACGTGTAACAAGACAAGTCAGTGTAGGTAATGTGAAAATTGGTGGCAATGCTCCCATTGCTATTCAGTCAATGCTTAATGCTCCTGCAGAAGATTTTGAAAAGAATCTTCTGCAACTCAAGGCACTTGAGGATGCAGGCTGTGAGATTGTAAGAATGGCAGTTCCTAATATGGAAGCGGTTAAGGTTCTTGGTAAACTCAAAGAACATTCTTCAATACCGTTGGTTGCCGATATCCATTTTGATTATAAACTTGCTCTTGAAAGTCTGAGCGCAGGTGTTGATAAAATACGCATCAATCCCGGTAATATTGGCTCACAGGATAAGGTTAATGCAGTTGCAAATGCTTGTGCATTAAAAAACGTGCCAATCAGAATCGGTGTTAATTCAGGCTCTGTTGAAAAAGAGCTTCTTGAAAAATATGGTAGTGCAACACCTGAAGCAATGGCAGAAAGTGCCTTCCGTCACGTAAGGATGCTTGAAGAGTGCGATTTTCACGATATTGTTATATCAATAAAATCTTCTGATGTTGAAAATATGGTTAAAGCATATTCTTTGGTTGCTTCACAATGTGATTATCCGTTGCATTTAGGTGTAACAGAGGCAGGTACAGAGAGGCATTCTCTTATTAAATCGTCAATCGGAATCGGTTCACTTATATTAAACGGAATTGGTGATACAATACGTGTTTCTATTACAGATTCACCTGTAAAGGAAATATATGCCGCAAGAGATATTCTTAATGCAGTAAATTTAAGGGTTGAAACTCCGAGAATTGTTGCCTGTCCTACTTGCGGAAGAACAAAAATTGATTTGGTTTCATTAGCAAATCAAGTAGAAGAAGCAGTTAAAAACATTAAAAAACCCATAAAAATAGCTGTTATGGGTTGCGTTGTAAACGGTCCCGGTGAAGCAAGAGAAGCCGATATTGGTGTTGCCGGCGGAGACGGATGCGGCGTTTTATTTAAAAAAGGTGAAATTTTAAGAAAGGTATCCGAAGAGGATATTGTCAAGGCATTACTTGACGAAATTGAAAAAATATGAAGTTGTATAATTTTCCGGAGATATTTGGTGAATACATAGCAACAGAAAAATATCGTTCTATGCTAAGTAACACTATGTTTACGGATTTAAATATTAATGTTGAAAATAAAACTTTAACCGCAACACTTCATGTTGATACATTTAATAATATAATGTGTCTTAAGGCGGTTGCCAATGAAGTTAAATCTTCAATGAAGATGCGTAGTGTTGAGTTTGAATATGTTTTACCGCCTGAGGCATTAAAAGCAGAGTGTTTCCCTATGCTTATTAAGGTTGTAAAAAAATGTGTACCTCAAACAAATGGTTTTCTTGATGATATTGAAACTAAGTTTGAGGATGATATATTTACAATTAATTTTCTTAAAGCCGGCAGGGATATTTGCAAAAATGCCAAAGCAGATGAATTTCTTGAAAATTACATACTTGAACACTTTGACAGAAAAATTAAGGTTGTTCTTGAGGGCGAGGATAGTAACGCCGATGATTTTTTAAGAAAACAACAGGAGATTGACAGAGCAAATCAACCTGTCAGACCACCTGAGGTTAACCCTAATTTTGAGGGTGTTCCATTAGATTTTAATTCAGTTAAATCAATATACGGTTCCTTTAAGTATGTAAAGCCTACACCTATGTGTGATATTAATTTTGATGATGGTGAGGTTAACGTCTGGGGTGACGTTTTCAAGTATGAAATACGCGAAACTAAAGACGGAAAAAGGTCTATTATTGATTTTAACATTACAGATAATACAGGCTCCTTTGCTTGTAAATTCTTTGATGTCAAGGAACAACTTGAATATCTTAATGAAAAAATTAAAGATGGCGTAACAGTAATTGTACGTGGTCCCTTAATGTATGATGATTATAAAAAAGATTACGTTATCAAGCCTAATTCAGTTTCTCTTATTAATAAAATAGAAGAGGTTGATGAGGCTGAAGAAAAACGTGTTGAGCTTCATCTTCATACAAATATGTCTGCAATGGACGGTATGAGTAGCGCAAAGTCTATTGTTAAAAGAGCAATGCAATGGGGCCATAAGGCGATTGCAATAACCGACCACGGTTGTGTTCAAGCTTTCCCTGAAGCCTGCAATACTGCTCGCGGTACCGATTTTAAGATTATTTACGGTTGTGAATGTTATCTTGTTAATGACTATAATGAGGATGGTTCATTAAAATCAACCGAAGAAATTAAGAAGGATAAATATTATCACTGTATTATCCTTGTTAAAAATAAAGTTGGTTTAAAAAATCTTTATAAGCTTATTTCCCGTTCAAATATTGACTTTTTCTTCAAAAGACCAAGAATGCCTAAGAGTCTTGTTAACGAAATGCGTGAAGGACTTATTATCGGCAGCGCTTGTGAAGCAGGCGAGTTGTACAGAGCAATTATTGAAGGTAAAAGTCACGAGGAGCTTTTGAAAATCGCATCTTTTTATGATTATCTTGAAATTCAGCCAACAGGTAACAACGAATTTATGATAACAAAAAACGATGCAGAATATGAAAATATTAACTCTTATGAGGATATTCAACGTATAAACCGTTTAATTATTAATTTAGGTGATGAATTAGGTAAAAAGACTGTAGCCACAGGTGACGTTCATTTCCTTAATAAAAACGATTCAAAGTTCAGAGCAATTCTTATGGCAGGACAAGGCTTTAAGGATGCTGATAATCAGGCACCGTTATACCTTAAAACAACTGCAGAAATGCTTGAAGATTTTGCGTATCTCGGTGAAGAAACTGCAAAAGAGGTTGTTGTTACCAATACAAACATCATTGCAGATATGATTGAACCGGGTATATTGCCTATTCCTGACGGTACATTTAACCCTGTTATTCCCGGTGCGGAAGAAGACCTTACAAACTGTTGTTGGGAAAGGGCAAAGGAATGGTACGGTGACCCTGTGCCTGAGGTTGTTGCAAAGCGTCTTGAAAGAGAGCTTGAATCTATTATAAAGAATGGATTTGCAGGTCTTTATATGATTGCAAGGCTTCTTGTTAAGCATTCTGAAGAATGCGGTTATTACGTTGGTTCGAGAGGCTCTGTTGGTTCGTCTTTCGTTGCTATAATGGCCGGTATTTCAGAGGTTAACCCCTTACAACCTCATTACCGTTGTCCTGAATGTCAGTATTCTGAATTCTTCTTACACAACGAGGTTGGCTCGGGCTTCGACTTACCGCCTAAAAACTGCCCTCACTGTAATACACCTATGGTGCGTGACGGTCACGAAATTCCTTTTGAAACCTTCCTTGGATTCGACGGCGATAAATCTCCCGATATTGACCTTAACTTTGCAGGTGAGTATCAGAGCCAATCCCATAGATACACAGAAGAGCTTTTCGGTAAAGCATACGTATTCAAAGCAGGTACTATTTCAGGTAAGTCGGATCGTAGCCATGTCGTTCTGTGA
>JAZUMM010000006.1:0-2173 GCA_045603625.1 Acutalibacteraceae bacterium
TCAGGCTCAACGCCTATAACTTTTATGTCGGGATTTTGCTCTTTTAAATATTTACCTGTGCCTGAAAGGGTTCCGCCCGTACCGATGGCAGCAACAAAAATATCAATCCTGCCTTCAGTGTCACGCCATATTTCAGGTCCTGTTGTTTTGTAGTGAGCGAGGGGATTTGCCGGATTTTTGAATTGGTTCGGAATAAAGGCGTTTTCGTATTTTTTTGAAAGCTCAGTTGCCTTTTCTATTGCGCCCTGCATACCTTTTTTGCCGTCTGTCAGAACAACCTGTGCACCGTAAGCCTTTGTTAAAAAAATGCGCTCCTTGCTCATTGTATCCGGCATAACAATAATAACCTTGTAGCCTTTTGATGTACCGATTGAGGCAAGGGCTATGCCGGTGTTACCGCTTGTAGGTTCTATTATAACGGAATTTTGTTTTAAAATACCGTCTTTTTCAGCTTTTTCTATCATTTCAGCGGCAGGCCTGTCTTTGGCGCTTGAGGTCGGGTTAAAGCATTCAAGCTTGCAAAGTATTGTGGCGTTAAGCTTTTCGCTTTTTTGAGTGTTGCAAATCTCCAGTAAAGGAGTGTTGCCTATGATTTGAGAAACATTTTTATAAATTTTCATAAAACCGCATCCTTTTGGGATATTTTATCATAAAAACGAGGCTATTACAAGTAACAAAAAACGGCAAATATAAGCAGAAAAACAACATAAAAGTAATAAAATTTTTTTATGTGTTAAATTGTGACAAAAAACGACAAGGGCAATGTGTATAATCATAAGTGAAAGAGAATGATTTTGTCTAAAGAGCAAGAAAAAGCTTGTTCGGAATTAAAATCAAATTTAAAAAAAAGGAGTTTTTGAAATGACATTACAACAGAAATTGATGGCAATTAAAATTGAATATCATTGGTGGAGAATCGGTATGCTCAGAAGGAACAGAAAGAATGTATCAGAAGCACGAAAAGTCAAGTCAATTGCTTCGGAAAATCTGCATCGTTATGAGGCAGAAAAAACTTTAATTCAATATGAAATTGCAGTAGGGTTACGTGATGCCTTCGGATACTGGAAATAGGGGAAATGTATAAATGGTCGTTTTATTGTGGAAGTTTACTAAAAATTTTTGTGTCGGAATATACCTTTTTTCCGTAAAAACTATGGAAATATTGAAATTTATGTGATACAATAATCGGTGGTTAATTATACCTAAATAAGTATTTTAAATTTTTGGAGGTAAATTATGAGCAAAAAATTCGTTTATTTGTTCAAAGAAGGCGACGCTTCAATGCGTGAACTTCTCGGCGGTAAGGGCGCTAACCTTGCTGAAATGACCAAAATTGGTCTTCCTGTTCCTCAGGGCTTCACAATTTCAACAGAAGCTTGTACACAGTACTATGAAGATGGCAGACAGATTAACGCTGATATTCAGGCAGAAATTATGGAATACATCGTTAAAATGGAAGAAATCACCGTCAAGAAATTCGGTGACCTTGAAAATCCTCTTCTTGTTTCTGTTCGTTCAGGTGCTCGTGCATCAATGCCGGGTATGATGGATACAATCCTTAACCTTGGTCTTAACGAAGATGTTGTTAACGTTATGGCTGCAAAGTCAGGCAACGCTCGTTGGGCATGGGACTGCTACAGAAGATTTATTCAGATGTATTCTGACGTTGTTATGGAAGTTGGTAAGAAATACTTCGAAGAGCTTATCGACAAAATGAAAGAAGAAAAAGGCGTTACTCAGGACGTTGACCTTACAGCTGATGACCTTAAAGAGCTTGCATCTCAGTTCAAAGCTGAATACAAAGCAAAAATCGGTGCAGACTTCCCATCAGATCCAAAGGTTCAGCTTATGGGCGCTGTTGAAGCTGTTTTCCGTTCATGGGATAACCCACGTGCAAACGTTTACCGTCGTGACAACGATATTCCTTATTCTTGGGGTACCGCTGTTAACGTTCAAATGATGCCTTTCGGTAACATGGGCGACAACTGTGGTACCGGCGTTGCATTCACAAGAGATCCCGCTACCGGCGAGAAGAAGCTCATGGGTGAGTTCCTTACCAACGCTCAGGGCGAGGACGTTGTTGCAGGTGTTCGTACTCCTATGCCTATCGCTCAGATGGCAGAAAAATTCCCCGAAGCAAGTCGGATCGTAGCCATGTCGTTCTGTGAGCCAA
>JAZUMM010000007.1:0-2960 GCA_045603625.1 Acutalibacteraceae bacterium
CGGCTTTGCCATCAATAAATACTTTCTTTTTTGCCATTTATAAACTCCGTAACAAATTTAATCTGATTTTCAACAGATTTGTAGCCTGTTGAGCCTGCAGAAATTCTTTTTGAAATACAAGTTTCAAGAGAAATTTCTGTATATAAATCTTCGCTGAACAAATCACTGTGTGCTTTATATTCTTCCAGAGAAAGAGTTTCTAGCACCTTGTTTTTTTCAATACATTCTGCAACAGACTGACCAACAATTTTATAAGCCGTTCTGAAAGGCATACCTTTTTTAACAAGGTAATCTGCAAGGACAGTTGCATTTATAAAGCCTTTTTGTGCAGCTGAATACATATTACCTTTAAGCACAGTCATAGTCGCAATCATAGGAGCAAAAATGCTCAAGCATTTTTCAACTGTTTCAATACTGTCAAAAATTGCCTCTTTATCTTCCTGCATATCTTTATTGTATGCAAGAGGAATACCCTTAAGAGAAGTAAGCAATGCAAAAAGGTCACCGTAAACTCTACCTGTTTTACCTCTTACAAGCTCTGCCATATCAGGATTCTTTTTTTGCGGCATAATTGATGAGCCTGTTGTGTAAGAGTCATCAAGCTCCACAAATTTAAACTCCCATGAGCTCCAAAGAATAACCTCTTCGGAAAACCTTGAAAGATGCATCATAATTATTGAAAATGCAGACATTAATTCAACGCAAAAATCTCTGTCGGAAACACCGTCAATACTATTTTGCATAATGCCGTAAAAACCTAACTTTTCTGCTTCAAACTCTCTGTCTGTATCATAAGTTGTACCTGAAAGAGCACAAGAACCTAACGGAGAATAGTTCATTCTTTTAACTGCATCCTGAAGTCTCTGTGCATCACGAATAAACATCTGTGCATAAGCAAGAAGATGATGAGCAAAGGTAATAGGCTGTGCACGTTGAAGATGAGTATAGCCAGGAAGAATCGCATCCTGATTTTCTGATGCTTTATCTTTAATGACCTCAATAAGATTATAAAGAAGGTCATTTACCTTTTCCGCTTCATCTCTGAGATAAAGTCTTATATCAACTGCAACCTGGTCATTTCTGCTTCTTGCAGTATGAAGACGTTTACCCACATCACCTTTACGTGAAGTAAGCTCACTTTCAATAAACATATGAATATCTTCTGCCTCATTATCAAAAGTAAGCTTGCCTGAAAGAATATCGTCGAGAATACAGGAAAGACCGTCAATAATCTCTTCACAGTCATTCTCAGTGATAATGCCTTGTTTTGCAAGCATCTGAGCGTGTGCTATTGAGCCCTGAATATCCTGACGGAACATTTTACAATCAAAATGAAGAGATGAATTAAAATCATCTGCTTCTTTATCAAGAACCTTGGAAAATCTTCCTGCCCACATTTTATCCATAATATTTGCCCTTTCAAAAAACCACTTTTGCACATCCGACCGTTTTGAGCGAATGTGCAAAAAGTTGAATTTATAATTATTTATCTAATCCGTTTTTCTCTCTCATTCTTGCCATAACCTTGATTGGAAGACCGTAAAGGTTAATAAAGCCTGCAGAATCCTTCTGGTCATAAACCTCATCCTCATCAAAGGTTGCCATATCAGCATCGTAAAGTGAATATGGTGAGCAAACGCCTGCATTAATCATATTACCTTTATAAAGCTTAAGCTTAACATCACCTGTAACTGTTTCCTGAGTTGAATCAACAAATGCAAGAATAGCCTTTGTAAGAGGTGTGTACCATTGTGCATTATAAATAAGCTCTGCGAGCTTCTGTGCAACAAGTGCCTTGTAATGAGCAGTTTCTTTATCTAAGCAGATTGTTTCAAGAACGCTGTGTGCTTTATAAAGAATTGCTCCACCGGGTGTTTCGTAAACGCCACGGCATTTCATACCAACAAGTCTGTTTTCAACAATGTCAAGAAGACCGATACCGTTTGCACCGCCAAGTTCATTAAGCTTAGTAACAAGCTCAACTGCACCCATTTCTACACCGTCAACAGCGGTAGGAACACCTTTTTCAAAGTGAATTGTAACGTATGTTGGCTTATCAGGTGCCATTTCAGGAGAAACGCCCATTTCAAGGAAGCCTTCTTTATTATAAAGAGGTTCATTCATCGGGTCCTCAAGGTCAAGACCTTCGTGTGAAAGGTGCCAGATGTTTTTATCCTTAGAATAGTTTGTTTCTCTGTTTATTTTAAGAGGAACATTGTGTGCCTCTGCATATTCAATTTCTTCTTCACGAGATTTAATATCCCATTCTCTCCAAGGAGCGATGATTGGCATATCAGGAGCAAAAGCCTTGATAGCAAGCTCAAATCTTACCTGGTCATTACCTTTACCTGTACAACCGTGGCAGATAGCATCTGCACCTTCTGCAATTGCAATTTCAGCAATTCTTTTTGCAATCGGAGGACGAGCAAAGGCTGTACCGAGAAGATACTCTTCATAAATTGCGCCGGCTTTGAGACCCGGGAAAACATAATCCTCAAGAAATTCTTTTGTAAGGTCTTCAATATAAATTTTTGAAGCACCTGTTTTAATTGCCTTTTCTTCAAGACCCTCAAGCTCACTTGCCTGACCAACGTTACCGGAAACTGCAATAACCTCACAGTTATTGTAATTTTCTTTAAGCCAAGGAATGATGATTGAAGTATCAAGACCGCCTGAGTATGCGAGAACTACCTTTTTAATGTTTTTCTTATCCATTTTTATTTCCTCCAAAATGTTTTTGTAAAAATATTCATCCGATATGCATAATTATACACCTTTATGCAAAAAAAGTCAATACTTTTAAACAAATATTTTCTTTTGTGCATTTTTTCTATAAAATGTTGCAAACAAGCGGATTACAATTGATTTTTTTGGTTAATTTGCAGTATATATACATTTGAACGCTCTTAAAAACACTTTGCATTATAATTGTATATATGCAAAAATTATGCATAAAAAAT
>JAZUMM010000008.1:0-14531 GCA_045603625.1 Acutalibacteraceae bacterium
CATAGACCACGGCACAGGTATTGTAATTGGTGAAACAACTACAATCGGCAACAGAGTTAAAATTTACCAAGGTGTTACCCTTGGTGCAAAAAGCTTCAAGCTTGACGAAAACGGCAACCCTGTTAAAGACATTAAGCGTCACCCTGACATTGGTAATAACGTTGTTATTTATGCTAATGCAACAATCCTTGGCGGTGACACAAAAATTGGTGATAATTGTATTATCGGCGGTAACACCTGGCTTACAAGCTCAGTTGATGAAGGTAAAACTATTTATTACTCCAATTAATTTACATACAATAAAAACAAAAACCGATTCGGTCAATGACCGAATCGGGTTATCTTTACCCTGAATTTTTAATTAGCCAATTTTTTCAGCATCTTTAATTTTGATTTTGCCGATAAACGGAATTTTAAGGAAACCGTTGCACTTATCATCTTCAAATGTAAGTTCAACATCAATATCCTTACCGGGAAGAAGAGATGTTGTTGCCTTTGCGGTAAGTGTGTTACCATCTTCAGCAACGTCTGAAAGCTTGAAATCAGGCATATCAAAATCTGCGCCCTGAAGCTCAATTTCCATCTCGTACTTGCCATTCTCGTTTTCAAGCTCAAAAATCGCGTCGCCCTTAAAGAACATATTGTTGATTTTTGCTTTGTATTTTCCTAAACCTATCATTTGTATTTCCTCCATGGTTTTAATTTATTATTTTATTCCTGCTGCATAGCAAAGAATTTCATAAGCATCATTTGTATCTATTTTACCAATACCGTCAACGTTTGCGGTCTTCTTTTGCGCATCTGTAACATCACTTACAAGGTCAGCAGAAAGGCACAATGCAAAGCGCGCATCATATATAGAATGAATACCGTCGCCGTCCACGTCGCCCTTAAGCGAAAAGTCATTGTTGGTAATAACATAAAACACTTCTTTATTTGTAAACATAGTGCCCACAAAAGCTGCTTGCGGTGCACGTGTTAATTCAACAAGAGTGCCTGCACGTTCAACAAAAATCTTTGTTGCGGTAGGAATTGCATTTTCAGAAAATGATTCAAACTTTACAACAGACTCTTTTGAAAGTGATTTTTCTACACCATCCACTGTAAAAGCTACTTCATATATTGCCATATCTGCATATCTTACAGGAATTTTTGATGCATTTTCTTCGTTTGAAAGAACCTTTACATCCAAATCAAGCTTTTTGCCTTCAGGGAAAGCATTTGACGGGTCATAAAGAACGGTATTTGTATCAATATCCGTTAATGTTCTCGGCTCGGAAAGAACGTAGCCCTTTGGCAAGTGCAAGCCCTTTGCATAAGCTTCACCGTATGAGCCTGCAACATAATAAACACCGTTTGTTGTGTGATAGTATAAATTATCCTCTGAATCAATTCCGCCTGCCAAAGCATTTTTACCGACAGACTTAAGAGAATACGGTAAATGAACCTCTTCAAGACTCATACAATTGTAAAACGCCCTGTAAGATAAAGTGCGTAAATTATCACTCAACCTTACTGATGAAAGAGATGAGCAACCTTCAAAAGCACTCAGACCAATGTACTCAACGTTATTGTACATATTAATCTCTGTTATATTCTTACAGTTTGCAAAAGAGGCATCGCCAATTGACACTACACTTTCAGGAACCGTAAATGCTCCTGCACGACCACCCGGAAAAGACACAAGTGTTGTAACATCCTTATTGTATAAAACACCGTCAACACAAGTATAATACGGGTTGTTTGGCGAAATGGCAATTTCTGTAAGAGATGTACTTAAATCAAATACACCGCCTGCAATATACTCAACCGTTGAAGGTAATTCAACGTATTCAAGATACTCATTATCACCAAAGGATGAAGATTCAAGGTAACCTACCGGATAACCGTCTATTTTTTCAGGAATTGATATTTTAGTATATGTGCCGTAATAAGCGTAAATAGCCGCAACTTCTTTACCGCTCATTTCATAAATATCGTATTCAACATCCGAAGATGTAATCTCAGTTATATCACCTGCAGCAACTGCAGCTTTATCGCCTGCATTCTGAGGCAATATAAAGCAACCCAAAGCAATAATCAATGCTACAAAGAAACATATTTTTTTGTTTTTCTTCAAGCTATCACCTCTCCGTGTACATAATATACTATTTTAATTATATTACATCATTGTACTGTTTTCAATTAGAATATTTTTACAAAAATATCTGTAACTTTTGTTCAAAAAACAAAAAGCAAAGCCCCGAAGATACCTTCGGGGCTGAATTGCTTTGCAAATTTGAGTTCAATTAGATAGCACGGGTAACCTTACCTGAGCGCAAGCAACGTGTGCAAGCATAAACTCTCTTTGGTGAGCCGTTAACGATAGCCTTAACTCTCTTTACATTTGGTTTCCAAGTTCTGTTTGAACGTCTGTGTGAGTGAGAAACCTTGATGCCGAAAGCAACCTCTTTGTTACAAAATTCGCATTTTGCCATTGAGCTGCACCTCCTTGTCTTTTTAATAAAATAATTTCGAAATTACGTCTAATCATAAGACAACGAAATGTATCATAACACCTTTTCTTTGCAAATGCAAGCATTTTTTTCATAAATGCCCTCTTTTTATAAAGTTTCACATATTATACGCAAATATTTTAAAGATTTTTTTGAAAATTGCTTGATTTTTACAGATACATCATATATAATACCACTTGTAACCGAACATTTGTACACTTTGAAAGGAGTTTCACAATGGCAGAAAAATCAGAAAAAAGCAAAGCGCTGGAAACTGCGCTCTCTCAGATAGAAAAGAATTTCGGTAAAGGTGCAATTATGCGCCTTGGTGAAAATGCAGGTATGAATATTGAGGCAATTCCTACCGGCTCAATTGCACTTGATGCGGCAACAGGTATCGGCGGTCTTCCAAAGGGCAGAATTGTTGAAATTTACGGTCCTGAATCTTCAGGTAAAACTACTCTTGCTCTTCACGTTGTTTCAGAAGCTCAAAAAATGGGTGGCGAAGCAGCATTTATTGACGCTGAGCACGCTCTCGACCCTATTTACGCAGCCGCTTTAGGCGTTGACATTGATTCTCTTCTTGTATCTCAACCTGATAACGGTGAGCAGGCTCTTGAAATTGCTGAATATCTTGCACGCTCCGGAGCACTTGACGTTATTGTTGTTGACTCAGTTGCTGCCCTTGTTCCGAAGGCTGAAATTGAAGGTGAAATGGGCGACTCTCACGTAGGTCTTCATGCACGTCTTATGTCACAAGCCCTCAGAAAGCTTACAGGCGCAATTTCAAAATCAAATACAACCGTTATTTTCATTAACCAGCTCCGTGAAAAGGTTGGCGTTATTTACGGTAACCCTGAGGTTACAACAGGTGGCCGTGCACTTAAATTCTACTCAACAATCCGTATTGACGTAAGAAGAGTTGAGCAATTAAAGGGTACAGGTAATGAATTTATAGGTTCAAGAACACGCGCTAAAATTGTAAAAAACAAGGTTGCTCCTCCTTTCAAGGAAGCTGAATTTGATATTATGTACGGTGAAGGTATTTCCAAATACGGTGAAATTCTTGACCTTGCAGTTAAAATGGAAATTATACGTAAAAGCGGTGCTTGGTTCTACTACGGCGAGGAACGTCTCGGTCAAGGCAGAGACAACGTTAAGGAATACATCAAAAACACACCTGAATTCTGTGCGGAAATTGAAGGCAAGGTACGTGAAAGCATAAAAAACCTTATTTCTGCAAGAAACCCGATTTCCAGACGAGAAACAGCAGAGGTTGCTCCTGCTGAGCCTGTTACTAAAGAAAAAGCAAGAGCAAAGCTTGATATTGCTGTTGATGATGACGAATAATGAAAATTACATCTAAAGCCGGTAACGGCAACAAGGTTCACATTTATATAGATGGTGAGTACACATTGACGTTGTACGATGATTATTGGTACAACGCCGGTTTCAGCGAAAACCAGGAAATTTCAGATGACGAGCTTGCTTCCTTGAAAGAGGAGGCAGGCTTTCGCTCTGCTTATGAGAAAGGTATACAGTACCTTTCAATGCGTGCCTATTCACAAAAAGAGATTTATAATAAGCTGAAGCTTAAATACGGCAGCGAGTCTGCCACTCGCGCAGTTGATAAAATGATTTATCGCGGATATATTGACGATGAAAGCTTTGCAAACACTTATGCTCATCACCTTTTTGAAGTGAAAAAATATGATTTAAGGCGTATTTCTTATGAGCTCAGGCAGAAAGGTATTTCATCCGAAATTGCAGATAATGCATTGAAAACTCTTGACAACGAGCCAATTCAGCGTATTATAGATATAATACAATTAAAATATATTAAATATATGGAGAACGAAAAGGATACAAAACGTCTCGTCAACCGTCTTGTACGTATGGGCTACTCCTACCACGATATAAAGGCGGCTTTACGGGAATTTAATACAGAAATTTAGAGGTGCGTTTATGGAACGTAAAGTTGGAATGGTCAGTCTCGGTTGTCCGAAAAATCAGATTGATGCCGAAATTATGTTAAAAAAACTTGTAGATGCAGGCTATATTCTTGTACAGGAATCAGACAAGGCTGATGTTGTTATTGTCATCACCTGCGGATTCATTGAAGATGCAAAAAAAGAATCAATTGATGCGATTCTTGAAATGGTAGACTACAAGGAAGACGGTCTTTTACAAAAAATTCTTGTTACAGGCTGTCTTGCTCAAAGATATGCTGACGAGGTTCTTAAAGAAATCCCTGAGGTTGACGGTATAATCGGCATAGGCGCCAATGATGATATTGTTGAAGCCTGCAATGCTCTTTTTGAAAATGAAGAACAGTACACCTCTTTCCCTGATAAAGAAAGCCTACCTTTAAACGGAGGCAGAATCCTCACAACGCCTGAATATACTGCATACCTTAAAATTGCAGAAGGCTGTTCAAACTGCTGCACATATTGTGCAATTCCTTCTATCCGTGGTGCTTTCAGAAGCAGAGAAATGGAAGACATTATTGAAGAAGCACAGCTTCTTTGTGAAAAAGGTGTAAAAGAAATTATTCTTGTTGCTCAGGACACTACAAAGTACGGCGAAGACATTTACGGCAAATTAAAGCTTCCCCAGCTTTTAGATAAGCTTTGCGAAATTGAAAATCTTCATTGGGTTCGCCTTCTATACTGTTACCCTGACAGAATTACAGATGAGCTCATTGACGCAATCGCAAGGAATGAAAAGGTTTGTAATTACATTGACATTCCTATGCAACACGCCGACGGTGAAATTCTTAAGGCTATGAACAGGCACGGTGATAAAGAAACACTTCTTGACCTTGTAAACAAATTAAGAAGCCGCGTTCCCGGTATTGTTATAAGAACAACCTTCATAACAGGCTTCCCCGGTGAAACAGAAGACGCCTTCACTACCCTTTCAGAATTTGTTAACGAAGCAAAAATTGATAAAGTAGGTTGCTTTGCATATTCACGTGAAGAAGGTACACCTGCATACGATTTCCCAAATCAGGTTGACCCTGAAACTGCTGCTCACAGAGCAGAGATTATTATGGACCAACAGTTCAGAATATCAGAAGAAAAGCTTGAGTCTTATATAGGCGAAACCTTAGACGTTTTAGTTGAAAGCTACGACCCTTACACAGACAGCTACATCGGCAGAACCTATATGGATTCACCTGATATTGATAACAGTGTTGTTTTCACATCAGGTTACAGAATAGATGACGGCGATATTGTTCCTGTTGAAATTTTTGATAAGGACGACTTTGCTCTCATTGGTGAAGCAGTATGAAAACTTTAAACACCCCAAATATTCTGACAATTATCAGAATATTTCTTACTCCTGTTTTTCTTGCAATTTTTACAAGCAATATACCCCATCACTTTTTGTGGGGCCTGATTGTTTTTGCAATCGGTTCATTTACAGATTTTTTAGATGGCAAACTAGCAAGAAAAAACAACATTGTTACTGTTTTCGGTCAGCTTGCCGACCCTGTTGCAGATAAAATTCTTACAACTGCCGCGCTTTTAGGCTTTATGCAGTTTGGTTTGTGCAACGTGTGGATAATAATGATAGTTCTTTTACGCGAATTTACCATTACTTCTTTCAGGCTTGTTGCAACCGCACAAAACATTGTAATTCCTGCAAATATTTACGGTAAAATGAAAACTGTATCACAAATGGTTTTTTCAATAGTTATAATGCTCCTTGCAGAGCTTGATTATTGTAAGCTTCTGGGCGAAAGCTTTCCGCTTACAACAGTTGCAAACATACTTTTAAGTATCACCGCAATTCTTTGTGTTATTTCAGGAATAATTTACGTTAAACAATCAATAAAAATTATAGACTTCTCAAAGTAAGCTAATCGGAGGATATATGAAACTTTATAATTCACTTACAAGAAAAAAAGAAGATTTTAAAGAAAATGTTCCGGGCAAGGTAAGTATGTACACCTGTGGCCCCACAGTTTACCATTTTGCACATATCGGTAACCTCAGAAGCTATATTATGGAGGATATTCTTGAAAAATACCTTCGTTACAGCGGTTACGATGTTAAACGTGTTATGAATATAACAGACGTTGGTCACCTTTCAAGCGATGCTGATACAGGCGAAGATAAAATGGGCAAAGGTGCAAAGCGTGAAAATAAAACTGTTATGGATATTGCAAAATTCTATACAGAAGCATTTTTCAAGGATTGCGAAAAGCTTAATATCAAAATCCCTGACGTAGTTGAACCTGCAACAAACTGCATTAAGGAATTCATTGAAATGGTTCAGGGCCTTATTGAAAAGGGCTACGCATATCTTGCAGGCGGTAACGTTTATTTTGATACCTCAAAATTAGATGAATACTACGTTTTCAATAAACACGATATTGAAGAGCTTATGGTTGGTGTACGTGAAGGCGTAGAAGAAGATACAAACAAGCGTAACAAGAACGACTTTGTTTTATGGTTCACAAAATCAAAATTTGAAGAACAAGCTCTTAAATGGGATTCACCTTGGGGCGTTGGTTACCCGGGTTGGCATATTGAATGCTCCGCAATCAGCCTTAAGCATTTAGGCGAATATCTTGATATTCACTGCGGTGGTATTGACAATGCATTCCCTCACCACACAAACGAAATTGCACAAAGCGAAAGCTATATCGGTCACAAGTGGTGTAACTTCTGGTTTCACGTGCTTCACCTTAACACAAACTCAGGTAAAATGAGTAAATCAAAGGGCGAATTCCTTACAGTTTCTCTTCTTGAGGAAAAGGGCTATAATCCTCTTGCTTACCGTTTTTTCTGCTTACAGTCACATTACAGAAAGCAGCTTGTTTTTTCTTACGAAAATCTTGACGGTGCTGCAACTGCATACGAAAAGCTTCTCAAAAAGATTGCAACTCTTAAGGATGACGATTCTCAGGAATTAGATACTGCTGCAGTCGAAAAGCTTCAGGCCGGATTTAAGGCAGCACTTGACAACGACATAAACACATCACTTGCAATTACTGCAGTTTATGATGTTCTTAAAGAGAAAACTAATGATAAAACAAAGTTATATTTACTTAATGACTTTGACAAGGTTCTTTCCCTTGACCTTATTGAAGGTGCAAAAAAATCAACTGAAGCTAAAGATGAGCCACAAGGCGAAAAAGATGAACTTACTGTTTACGTAGAAGAGCAAATTGCCTTGAGAGCAGCCGCAAAGAAAGAAAAGAACTTTGCTGAAGCTGACAGAATCCGTAACGAGCTCCTTGAAAAAGGCATCAAGCTCCTTGATACACGCGAGGGCACAACCTGGTCAAAGGAATAATATATTGGAGAAAACAAAATGACAAGTAAAGAAAGAGCAAAATTAAGAGCTGAGGCAAACGGTCTTGAACCTATTTTTCAGATTGGTAAAGAGGGCATTACCGATGCTGTTGTAGCTCAACTTGAAGATACATTTAACACACGTGAGCTTTTCAAAATCAAGGTTCACCTTGAAACTGCTCCTGAATCACCAAAAGAGCTTGCCTCTAAAATTGCAGATGCTACAAAGTGTGACATTATTCAGGTAATTGGCGGAACAATTGTTGTTTTCAGAATTAATCTTATTCTTCGCCAGAAGGAAGCGGAAAAGAAAAAACGCGCAAAGGAAAAAGCTCGCAAGGAAGCAATTGAACGCCGTACAGAACGCAACAGGCAAAAATACAGCAGGTAATTAATATGGAAGAAATTATTACTATAAAAGAGAAAAAGAAAATTGCACCGTTTTTATTTGGTCTTTTTATTATTGCGCTTGCAATTGTTGGTGTTATAAGCATAATTTCATATATCAGGGATACTTATGCACCAAAAACCGAAGAACAGCTTCAATACGAAGAATATGCAGACTTTCTCACATGGGTTGTGGGCGTTGACCCTGCATCCTTTTCAGATATTACCTCTGCAAATAAAGACGATTTAAGAAACATTGCAATATGCTCTCTTATGAATGATGAAATTACAACAAGCACCTACGATGTAACGGAAAAGGGCCTTGTTGTTCCTGTTGGTGACGTTGAAAAACAATATAAAGCCATGTTCGGTAACGACGTTGAAATTACACACGCCAACGTTGTAGGTTACGGCTACGAGTTTATTTATGATGCTGCGAAAGGCGTTTATTACGTACCTCTTACAGGTATTGCTCCACCATTTGCAGTAAGGATTGAATCTGCAAAGGTTACCGGCGATTTTATTCAATTAAGAATAGGTTACGTGGGCACAAGCAACGTAGAGGTTGATGCTCAGGGCAACTTAATTGCTGCACAGCCTGATAAATATGCAGACGTAACACTCAAAAAAACAGAAAACGGCTATAACCTTATTTCACTTATGAGCACATCCACAGGTGAATTCAATTAATCCCGATAAGCACAATTGTAAACAAATCAATAATTGACAGGCAAAGTGTACTTTGTTACCCTTATTACGTCAAAAATAAATATCCGACAGGGTCTTCTCCGTCGGATATTTTTACTATAAAGCAGGTAAAATATGGATTTTAAAATATGTGAATTTTCCGTTTGGGAAAAGTTAAAAAACACAACTGAACCAATTATTATGTACGGTACCGGTAACGGTGCCGATAAGGTTCTGGATATTCTTGAAGAGCTGAATATAAAAATTTCAGGCGTTACTGCAAGCCTCTCTTTTGTCAGAAACAGAACCTTCCGCGGATTTCAGGTTATGCCCCTCTCTTTTTTTGAAGAAGAATACAAATCCTTTACAGTAATTGTAACCTTCGGTTCATCTGTTCCGCAGGTTATGCAAAACATATATAATATTGCCCAAAACCATGCAACACTTATTCCTGTTGTGCCTGTTATAGGAACAGAAATTTTTGACAGAGCCTTTCTTACGGCTAATGAGGAAAAAATCAATAAGGCATATAATTTACTTGCAGATGACTTTTCCAAAAAAATATACGCAGGCTACGTGAATTTTCTTTTCGGCGGTGAAATTGAAGATTTACAAAGCATAACAACAACGGAAGATGAAGCCTTTAACAATATTCTTCACCTTGACAATAACGAAACATATATTGATGTTGGTGCATACCGTGGCGACACGGTAGAAAAATTTCTTTCATACACCAATAATTCATATAACAGAATAATCTGCGCAGAGCCTGATACCAAAACCTTTAATAAGCTTCTTAATAATTGCTCTCACCTTGCAGATTTTTCTGCATTTAACGTTGCTGTTTCAGATATTGACGGTAAAATCGGCTTTTCAGACCTTCACGGCAGACAATCTTCTATCGGCGGAAACAGCCTTACCGATTGCTTTACGTTACCAACATTATGCGGTGACTCTGAGCCTACTTATATAAAAATTGATGCTGAAGGCTGTGAAAATGAAATAATCAATGCAGGCGCAAGCATACTTCGTAAATTCAAGCCCAAGCTTAACGTTGCCGCATACCATAAATGTGCCGATATTTTTTCAATCCCCTTGCTCATAAACAGCATCAATCCCCAATATAAAATACATTTGCGCCACCATCCGTATATCCCTGCGTGGGATACGTTATTTTACTGTATATAATAATGTATACGCAATAACTTAGCCGACAAGAAAAAATATTTTTATACAATTTCAAAAAAATATTGACATTTTACTTAATTATATATATATTTAGTCTTAGTAAATTAACTTTTACTCTCAGTAAATTAATATTTCGTGTCAGCCGTCACGGGTTACTTAGTTGATGCCACGGACAAAACAAAAATTCACCAATTTGAAGAAAGCATTTTACAATGCGCTTTGGGTAGGTGGTTTTTTCTTTTGAATGAAACATTTTTCATTCTATTACTTTACAAGGGGGTCTCCTGATGTCCAATAACATTATTGAATTAAAAAACATAGCTGTTGCCTTTGATGGTCAACAGATTATTGAAAATATGAATTTATATATCCGCGATAAAGAATTTATTACATTCTTAGGTCCTTCCGGTTGCGGTAAAACTACCACACTCAGAATGATTGCAGGCTTTCAGGAGCCTGACTCAGGAGACGTTTATTTTGAAGGTAAAAAAATAAATGGTGTTCCGCCTCACAAAAGGCAGCTTAACACCATTTTTCAGCGCTATGCTCTTTTTCCGCACCTTAACGTTTACGAAAACATTGCTTTCGGTTTACGCCAGCAGAAAAAGAAAGATAAAGAAATTAAAGAAATCGTAACAGAAATGCTTGAAATGGTTAACCTTAAGGGCTTTGAAAAAAGGAACATCAGTTCACTTTCAGGCGGTCAGCAGCAGCGTGTTGCCATTGCCCGTGCTCTTGCAGTTAAGCCTCGCGTTCTTTTACTTGATGAGCCTTTGGGTGCACTTGACCTTAAGCTTCGTAAGGATATGCAGGTTGAGCTTAAAAATATTCAAAAGCGCCTTGGCATTACCTTTATTTACGTTACTCACGACCAGGAAGAAGCCCTTTCTATGAGTGACACTATTGTTGTTATGGACTCAGGCGTAATTCAACAAATCGGTACACCAACAGATATTTATAACGAGCCAAAAAATGCTTTCGTTGCAGATTTCATCGGTGAAAGTAATATTATTGAAGGCATTATGAAGGATGACTTCTGGGTTGAAATGGCGGGCTACAAATTCAAATGTTTTGATAAAGGTTTTGGTGTTGACGATGAGGTTGACGTTGTTGTTCGTCCTGAGGACGTTGACGTTGTTCCTGTTGACAAGGCTATGATTTCCGGTATTGTTACCTCAATCACCTTTAAAGGCGTTTATTATGAAATAATTGTTGAAATTAAAGGCTTTAAATGGATGATTCAATCAACAGATTTCCAAGAGGTCGGCTCAACAATCGGTCTTTTTATTGAGCCTGATGCTATTCATATTATGAAAAAATCACAGTACTCCGGTCTCTATGGTGACTACAGCTCATTCAGTGAAGAGTTTGATGAGCTTTCTGTCGCAGAGATTGATGAAGACGAGGAGGAATAATTCTTCCCGACAAGTTGGCAACAACTAAATGAAAGGAGTGCTTTTGATGAACAAAAAATCGTCACTTATGACAAAGCTTTCAGGTGCTCCGTACATTGTCTGGGCAGCATTATTTATTATTGTTCCTCTTTGTATGGTAGCCTACTATGCTTTTACAGATAGCACCGGTGCTTTTTCTTTAGATAATATTAAAAGCATCGGCAATTATACAGATACATTTATTCTTTCAATATGGCTTGGGCTTCTGGCAACTGTAATATGCCTTGTTGTTGCCTATCCCCTCGCTTACATAATGGCTCAGAAGGGTCCCTCAAAGCAAAGCACAATGACTATGCTTATTATGCTTCCCATGTGGATGAACTTTCTTTTAAGAACATATTCGTGGATGACTCTTCTTGAAGATAACGGCATACTTACGAGTGCCCTTAACTTTATTGTAGATATGTTAAATAACATTCCGAAGGTAAGCCTTGACCCCGTGCAATTAATCAACACCCGCGGTGCGGTTGTTGTTGGTATGGTGTATAACTTTTTACCTTATATGATTCTTCCTATTTACACCGTAATGCTCAAAACAGACCATTCACTTATTGAAGCGGCACAGGACCTTGGCGCAAATAAGCTTGACGTTTTCAGAAACGTTACAATTCCCCTTAGTGTACCCGGTATTGTTTCCGGATTTACTATGGTATTTGTACCAAGCGTAAGCACCTTCTACATTTCACAAAAATTAGGTGGAACAAGCACCATTCTTATCGGTGATATTATAGAAACACAATTCCAGACTGCAAATAACTTTAACCTTGGTGCATCTCTTTCCTTTGTGCTTATGATTCTTATTTTCATTTGCCTTGCAGTTATGAATCGTTTCTCAGATGACGACGGAGGTGTTATTATATGACAAATAAAACCTCTATCGGCTCAAAATTATATACCGCACTTGTGTTTTTGTTTTTATATGCACCTATTTTTGTGCTTATAATTTTCAGCTTTAACTCAGGTAAAAGCACATCAGTTTTTGAAGGCTTTTCACTTTACTGGTACAAGGAGCTTTTTAACGATCACGCAACACTTACCGCCTTCAAAAACTCCATGATTGTTGCCGTTGTTTCTTCTGTTATTGCAACTGTTATGGGTACTGCAGCAGCAACTGCAATTTACGGCTACAAAAACAAGCTTTTCAAAAGCAGTATTATGACTGTAACAAACATACCTATGATGAACCCTGAAATTGTTACAGGTATTTCAATGATGCTTCTTTTTGTTTTTGTAGGTTCACTTTTCGGTAAAACAGGTACGTTGGGCTTTGCAACACTTATAATTGCCCATACCACCTTTGAATTACCTTATGTTATTCTTAACGTTTTACCTAAGCTGCGTCAAACAGACCCACACCTTACAGAAGCTGCTCAGGATTTGGGCTGTACGCCCTGGCAGGCATTTTTTAAGGTTATGCTTCCCGCAATTATGCCGGGTATAATTTCAGGTCTTATGATGGCGTTTACTCTTTCAGTTGATGACTTTATTATCAGCTACTTTGTAAGCGGTACTGATTCACAGACCTTACCTATCCGTATTTTCTCAATGACAAAGCGTCGCGTTACTCCGGATATGTATGCCCTTTCCACACTTATATTCCTTGCAATACTTATTCTTCTTATTGTTTCAAATATTGTAAGTGCATACGGTGATAAAAAACTTTCAAAAAAAGGCGGTGGAAGAAAATGAGCAAACGTCTTTTAAGTTTAGTTTTTGCAGCTTTAATTATTCTTTCATCCTTAAGTGTTGTTGCCTTTGCAGAAAGTGAAAAGGATTATTCACACCTTAAAGGCACCACACTTAACGTGTACAACTGGGGTGAATATATTTCTGACGGTGCAGACGGCACGCTTGACGTTAACAAAGAGTTTGAAGAGCGCTACGGCATAACCATTAACTACACAAACTTTGAAAGCAACGAGAATATGTATAACAAGCTTAAAAGCGGTGGTGCTAACTATGATATTGTTATCCCCTCCGACTATATGATTGCCAAGCTTGTTGAAGAGGATATGCTCGTAGAGCTGGATTTTTCAAACATACCTAACTACAAATATATCCTTGATAAATATAAAGGTAAATATTTTGACCCTGAAAACAAGTACACCGTTCCTTATACAGTAGGTATGGTAGGACTTATTTATAACACAAAAATGGTAGATGGCGAAATTGACAGCTGGTCTGCCTTGTGGGATGAAAAATACGCAGGCAAAATACTTATGTTCAACAATCCTCGTGATGCATTCGGTATAGCACAATTCTTTTCAGGTCAAAGCGTTAACACTCAAAATACAAAGGATTGGGATGAAGCTCTTGAGCTTCTTAAAAAGCAGAACCCTCTTGTATCAAGCTACGTAATGGATGAAATTTTCAATAAAATGGAAAATAATGAGGCTGCCCTTGCACCCTACTATGCAGGCGACTTCCTTTCTATGTATGATGTTAACCCTGACCTTGCATTCTGTTACCCCAAGGAAGGCGTAAACTTTTTTATTGATGCAATGTGTATACCAAAAACCACAGAAAATAAAGAAGCCGCTGAGCTTTACATCAACTTTATGTGCGAAGAGGAAATTGCAGTAGCAAATGCAAACTACATCTGTTATGCATCACCTCACGCTTTGGTATTGGAATCAGATGATTATGATTTAAAGGGCGACCCTATTCTTTACCCTGAAGAATCACAAATGCCAAAAACCGAAATGTTTGAAAACCTTGATTATGAAACTCAACAATATATGTCAGTTCTCTGGAATGAACTAAAGGTAGGCAACAACAATAATACCGATGCTTATATCGGACTTGCACTTACTCTTGTGCTTGTTGTTTTTTACCTGACATATAAATTCATAAAAAAGAAAAAACGTGCAGCATACTATTAAACAAAAAGCCTTGAGAAAATCTCAAGGCTTTTAAAATTTATTAAATGTCTTTTGACCTTGGATACGGTTTCTTCTCGTCAGTAAGACCTGCAAGGTAGTCCATACTTGTACCAAGCGCTTTTGCAATTTTAA
>JAZUMM010000009.1:0-10749 GCA_045603625.1 Acutalibacteraceae bacterium
TATCTTTTTCAAGTTTATTAATTGGTAGTCTTAATTATATTATATACAGACCTTGTTCATATATATCTGAATTTTCAGAATCACAGGTTACAAAAACAATCAGAAATCTTTTATATAATGAACACTTACTGTTTTTTAGTTATTATATATCAGATTTTTTATGGGCACTTAGCTTCTGTTTAATTTTGTGTTGCATTTTACGAGCATCACAAAGTGCAGCGATTGTTTTAATATTTGGCGTACTTTGGGAGACTATGCAATTATTTGGATTTTTTTCGGGTACAGGCGATATTATTGATGTACTTATGTATTTAGCGGCAGTTATTACTTCCGTTATAATAAATATTTACTTAAAGGAGACAAAAAAATGAAAAAAGTTAAAATTCTCTTACTTGTTTTAGTTTGTGCTCTGTTTGCATTATTTGCGGTAGCAAGCGGAGATGACACATCTACAACAGAAGATCAAGGGGAAGCCGCTGTTATTCAAACTCAAGAAGCTGAAAAAACAACTGAGGCAGAAAACAACTTAGGTGACTATTCTGTTGAAATAACAAGCAGCAGACTGGCAAAAGACTATGAAGGAAAAGACCTTATAATTGTTAAGTACACCTTCACTAACGTAAACGGTGACGAACCTGCTTCCTTTGCATACGCATTTTCCGATTATGCATTCCAGAACGGCGTTGGACTTAACGAATCATACTTTGTTGACGAAAGTGCAAATTACGATTCCAACAACCAGTTAAAGGACATCAAAAAAGGTGCGTCCTTAGAGGTTGAGGTTGCTTATGAGCTTAATGATACCTCAACACCTGTTGAAATTGAAATAGAAGAGCTTTTCAGTTTTGAAGATAAAACAATTACAAAAACATTTGAAATCGCTTAATTTCAAACAAAAAAACACATCGGTTTTACCGATGTGTTTTTTACTTTATTTTTTCCTTTTAACCTTCAACATAGCCATCATACGTTGAAGCTCAATTTCGCTGCGTCTGTGTTCAGAAAGGCTTTCAGCATTGCGAAGCTGCTCTCTGTCTTTTTCAATCTCTCGCCTTGTGCGAACCTCATCAATATCTTCAGGCCATTCACAAATATGTGAAAAAACCATAACGTGGTCAGGGCGAACCTCCATAAAGCCATCTGCAACGTATGCCCTTTTAACTTCACCCTTAACCTTAAGACGAACCTCACCCGGCATAAGTGCCGCAAGCAACGGTTGATGCCCTGCAAAAACACATAACTCACCGTCTGCAAGAGTGCAAACAAAGGATTCTGCTTTATCTAAAAAGAACTGCTTTTCAGGTGTAAACATTTCAAGTATAAATTCAGACATTCAACCACCGCCCTTCATTAAAATAGTGTTATAAATTAAACTGTTTTTGCTTTTTCCCTTGCTTCATTAATATCCCCTACCATAAAGAAGGCTGCTTCAGGAATATCATCTGCTTCACCATCAACAATCTGACGGAAGCTTTCTATTGTATCCTTTAACGGTACAAATTTACCTTTAATACCTGTAAAGCCTTCTGCAACGTTCATGGGCTGAGAAAGGAATTTTTGTATTTTACGTGCTCTGTAAACAATTGCCCTATCCTCTTCTGAAAGCTCTTCCATACCGAGAATTGCAATAATATCTTTAAGCTCTGTGTATCTCTGCAAGCATTCCTGCACCTTTCGTGCAACAGTATAATGAAGCTCACCTATTATTTCAGGCTCAAGCGCACGGCTTGATGACTCAAGCGGGTCAACTGCAGGATATATACCTAACTCAGATATACTTCTTGATAAAACCGTTGTTGCATCAAGATGATTGAATATTGTTGCAGGAGCAGGGTCAGTAAGGTCATCGGCAGGTACATATACCGCCTGAACAGATGTAATTGAACCATCCTTTGTAGAAGCAATGCGCTCCTCCAACACACCAAGCTCATTTGCAAGTGTAGGCTGGTAACCAACCGCACTGGGAAGTCTACCAAGCAAAGCAGAAACCTCATTACCTGCTTGTACATATCTGTATATATTATCAATAAAAAGAAGAACATCCTGCTTTTTTTCATCACGAAGATATTCTGCCATTGTAAGACCTGTAAGAGCAATACGCATTCTGCTGCCTGACGGCTCATTCATCTGACCAAAGGCAAGAACGGCTTTATTAATAACACCGCTTTGCTCCATATCACTCATAAGCTCGTTACCCTCACGGCTTCTTTCACCTACACCGGTGAAAACAGAATAACCACCGTGATTAACGGCAATATTATGAATCATTTCCATTATAAGAACTGTTTTACCAACACCGGCACCGCCAAAAAGACCAATTTTACCGCCTTTTGTATATGGCACAAGAAGGTCAATAACCTTTATACCTGTTTCAAGCACCTGTGTTGCAGGCTTTTGCTCATTAAGTGAAGGTGCATTACGGTGAATAGGAAGAACCCTCTCCGCTTTTATTTCACCTTTACCGTCTATGGCTCTGCCGAGAACATCAACTACTCTGCCGATAACTGCATCACCCACAGGAACCCTTATGCCCTCTCCGTCTGAGGTTACACTTAAACCGCAGGAAAGACCTTCGGTTGCCTCCAATGCTATGGTGCGCACGGTTGTTTTATCTACGTGCATTGCAACCTCCAGATGCTTATGTGCCCCTTCAATATAAAGAAGAGCATTTATGGGCGGAAGCTCATTTTCAAATCTGACGTCCACAACAGGTCCGGATATTTTAACTACCGTTCCGTTATATTTTTTGCTCATAATTATTTACTCTTTCATATTCCGCCCATTTCAACTGCGGCGGAAATTTCTGTTATTTCATTTGTAATCTGAAGCTGACGTGCAGCATTTAACTCTGTTGATAAATGCTGAATCATTTCATCTGCATTACGTGTTGCACTTTGCATTGCATTCATACGTGCAATATTTTCACTTGCTGATGACTGCATAAAAACATCAAACATAAACCCTGTTACATACTGATAAACAAGCTGGTCAAAAACCACGTCTATTGACGGTTCAAAAATCATTTCTGCAGTTTTATTGCCTTCACTTTCCAAATCGGCAAAATCCCTTCTGAGAAGAGGCAAAAGCCTTACACACTTCGGTTCCTGAACCGATGCAGAATGAAATTCTGTATATATCACGTAAACCTCGTGGAAATCATCTGTAAGATAAAGACCTATAAGTTTATTTGCTACCTGACTTGCAAGGTTCATTGTGGGATGCTGAGAAGCACCGTACCACGAATATACGGGAACAATACCTTTATCACGAAGCATTTTATCCCCAACAATACCCAAGGATATTACAATTGGATAATCATCATAATGTGAAAGCTTTTCCATCGCAAGCTTGACAACTGCGGAATTATATCCGCCACACAAGCCCTTATCTGACGTTACAACAACAAAAACTGCCGAGCCCTTGCCGTTATCCTCAATAAAACGGTTTGTAAGGTCGTTATTTTTTGTTTTTGACAAAACATCCTTTATGGTAGTTCTTAACCTTTGCAGATAAAACAAATTAAAATCCACGTGTTGCATTGCTTTTTTCATTCGTGACGTTGAAAGCAGGTACATGGCATTTGTTATCTGACGCGTTTGCTCAACTGCCTTGAGATGTTGCTTTATTTCATTAGCATTGCTCATTTAATGCGCTCCTGAAAAATTGTTTAAGTTTTTCTTCAACATCATCTGTAAGCTTGCCTGTATCATTTACCTCTGCAACGTATTCCGGATAAGTTGCCTTAATTTTTTCAATAAGCTTACGCGATGTTTCTTTTACATTTTTAAGTAAAATGTTTTCAAAAACATTTTCTTTATAAGCAAGTAAGGTTACAACCTGGTCAAAAAGACTCATAGGTTCACCTTTACCTTGTTTAAGAAGCTCTGTTAAGCACTCGCCCCTGCGTAAAAGCTTTGCTGTTGATTCATCAACGTCACTTCCGAAACGAGTAAAAACAGCCATTTCACGATACTGAGATAACTCAATTCTCAAGGTACCTGAAACCTTTTTCATAGCATCATACTGGGCACTTCTGCCTACACGTGAAACAGAAAGACCTGTATTTACCGCCGGTCTTATACCGCTATGAAAAAGCTCGGTTTCAAGATAAATCTGACCGTCGGTAATTGAAATAACGTTAGTAGGAATATATGCAGATATATTACCACCCATTGTTTCAATAATAGGAAGCGCAGTTATACTACCGCCACCCAAATCCTGTTTAAGACAAGCACTTCTTTCAAGAAGCCTTGAATGAAGGTAAAAAACATCACCCGGATACGCTTCTCGTCCCGGTGGTCTGTGAAGAAGAAGAGACATTGCTCTGTATGCTACGGCGTGCTTTGAAAGGTCATCGTAAACCACAAGCACATCCTTGCCCATATTCATAAAGCCCTCGGCTACTGAGCATGCACAATAAGGTGCAAGGTATTGTGTTGCAGGACTATCAGATGCAGTTGCCGCCACAACAACAGTATACGACATTGCACCCTTTTTATTAAGCTGTTCAATTACGTGAGCAATATTTGACGCCTTTTGACCGATAGCACAATACACACAAATAACATCTTTACTCTTCTGATTAAAAATTGCATCAAGAGCAATAGATGTTTTACCTGTTTGCCTGTCACCGATTATAAGCTCACGCTGACCTCTGCCTATAGGCACCATACTGTCAATAGCAAGAATACCTGTTTCCAAAGGTGTTTTAACAGGACGACGCTCTGTAATTGTTGGTGCAGGACGTTCTGCAGGAAGATACTCTTTAGCATCAAGAGGCTTACCGTCAAGTGCTCTGCCTATGGGATCAATCACTCTACCGAGAAGTGCATTACCCACAGGAATTTCTGCTACCTTACCAGTACCCCTTACACTGTCACCCACAATAACGGTATCTGCACTATCAAAAAGCACTGCACCCACACCGTTTTCTTCCAAATCAAGTGCCATACCGAAAACGCCGTTTTTAAACTCCAGCAATTCGCCGTAAAGTCTGTTTTTTAAACCCTCTACACGAGCAACACCATCACCAACAGAAGCAACAGTACCATAATCATACACAAGAGGCTCAAATTCGTAGCTGCCCAGCTTATTCTTCAGATATTCACTTTTGCTTTTAAAAATATCGTTAGACATCAGAAGCCTTCCTTTCAGCCGGAAATGTGTTTCTTTACATTTTTTAGTTGTGTTCTGACAGAATAATCGTACACTTTACCGTCAAGCTTCATAACAAATCCGCCGACTACAGTTTCATCTGTAATTTTCTGAAACTCAATATCTGAGCCCATTTTCTCAGAAACACCGTCACACAACATTTTATATGTTTCGTCACTCATATTAGGGGTGATTTTGATTATTGCTTTACGCATTTTTATCACCATCAATTGAGTTGAGGAAATCCTCAACTATTTTTTTGTTATCCTCATCAGCTATTGTTCTTTTAAGAAGAACGGAAGAAGCCTCCAGAGCAAGATTAATAATATGGTCATTTGCCTCTTCCATTACCCTTTGGTAATCTTCCTGTGCTTTAACATTAGCTTTACGAACAATTTCCTCGGCAGTACGCTTTGCATCTGCAATTATCTGCTCAGACTCCTTGTGTGCTACCGCTTCAGCTTCAGCTATTGCATCTGATTTTGCTTGCTCGCTTTGTGCAAGAATAACATTACATTCTTCAATTTTTTTGTTCGCTTGCTCATTCAACTGTGCTGCTTGTTCCTTTTGCTCTGAAAGGCGTTGAGCTCTTTCATCCATAAACCTTTTAACCGGCTTATATGCCAATTTTTTTACAATCACAAAAAGAACAACAATACTCGCAATATTAATAATGAGGTCTGCGAGTAAATCTTTGGTAATACCTAAAGATGTAAGCATATCCATATTAATTCACCTTATTTCGCAGAAAGAATAAGCGCTACAACAAACGCGTAAATTGCTGTTGACTCTGCAAGAGCACAGCCTAAAAGAAGAATTGTTTGAATTTTGCTTGCTGCTTCAGGCTGACGTGCTACTGCCTCTACTGCCTTTGATGTTGCATAACACATACCGAAACCTGCACCAAGTGCTACAAGCATTGTTACTGCTGCTGCCATAATAAATACCTCCAGAATTTATAATTACTTTTGTTTTTTTACTTTTTTATTTTCTTCAGGACTTTCTAACGCTTCATCAATGAAAGTAAGAGAAAGTGTTATAAAAATATATGCCTGAATAAGCGGATGGAAAAGATTGAAATATAACCCTGCTACACCCGGTATGCCGGAAGCATATCCGCCAAGAGCACCTTTAAGAAGCTCCATAACTATCATACCGCCGAGCATATTACCGAAAAGACGGCATGCAAGAGACACGGGAACGGCTATATCACTTACAATTTTCAAGGGAATCATAACAGGTCTCATAGCAGGCATTGCACCACCCATAGACTTAAGCCTTCCGCCAAAACCAAGCTTTTTAAAGCCATAAAAATTAAGAAGGAAGAATGTTATAAGACCTAAAGAAAATGTCACCGCAAGGTCTGACGTTGGAGCCCTTAAGCCGAAAAGCTCTGTTGCGGCACTCATAATAAGATATATTGCAACGGTAAACATATAAGGAGCAACGCTTGCACCTGTTTTTTTATCTGTTGCAGATACACAGAAATTTTCAACCGCTTCAACACAAATTTCAAGAGCATTCTGAATACCTTTCGGCTCCTCGGTAAATTTTGGAAAAACGGCAACCCTGAAAATAATGCACAAAACTGTCACTATTGCAACAATACAAAGAGTTATTAACGTAGTTTCGGAAAGATTAAAGCCTAAAGCTTCAACACCCGACCTTTCACCAAACATTGAAAATTCAATATGCAATCCGCTTTTTTTACCTGAAAACCAAGTAACAAACACACCGATTGCAAACCAAATACTGATAATCACACCTGAAAAGCTCAGGCGTCTTTTTAATTTGAGCCTTTTGAATTTTTTAACATCTTCTGCATCCGCATTTTTTAGTAAGCCTTTAAAATGCAGATTAAGCACAAGACACAGCACAAACAGGATTACGCTGACACCTATTTTAATCAGCTCCGGAGTGCCCATTCAAATCATCTCCTTCTTTTGATTTATTTAAAAATCCTTTTACTGCAATTACAATTACAGATGCTACAACACCTATAATAAAACCTGCCGCAGCATAGAAAACACTATCCATAAATAAAAACCATAAAAGAGAAAGCGCAACACCGTAACCAAAAAACTTACCCAAAAGAGCAAAGCAGGCTTTTTTTGCATTACCGGTCAAAGCACCTTTAAGCACAACGCTTAAAAGATACGTTTGCAATCCGCCTACAACGGCACATATCAAGCATGCTAACATACTGCCACTCCTTTACTTTTATACAATTCAAATTTTACTCCTTTTATTTTCATTTATCAATGATATATCCTACAAAATACAGTATTTTCAAAAGCTATATTTTAGCAACTTTTTAAATAATCCCCGAATTTAAAAATCATGTTCTGCAAAACACACATAGTAATTAATATTACATACGAATTACCCAAAACAACGTATTGACTTTAAATATAAATTTCTCTATAATCCAATTATGATGAACAAAATTAATTTTAAAACAATTACAAATCTTTTTATTGGTACAATCTCAATATTTGTTGGTGGATTTTTTTACGTTGTATACCGTCCCAACTCATATATTCACCAAACTTTAAAAACTTTTTTGCCCATTGATTTTTCAGCAAATTCTCCCACAGGTTACCTGTTAAGTTGTTATTTACCGGATTTTCTGTGGGCTTTAAGTTTATGTTGTTTCATATACGTTATTTTACACACAAAAAAAGTCTCATTCCTACCTCCGTTAATTACTCTGTGTATGGGATTAATATGGGAAACATTACAAGGACTAAACCTCATTTCAGGTACAGGTGATATATTTGATATTTTACTGTATTTAGCAGCAGGTATCATTGCTGTTATAATAAATTTATTTAATGATAAAAGGAAAGAAAAAACATGAAAAAAACAAACTTAATTTCAATAGTTATCTTATGTATGTTATTTACATTTTTTGCAGTAGCCAGTGGTGAAAGCAAATCAGTTATAGAGGCAAACAACGTAGCAATACTTGAACCGCTGGAAACAACTGAAGAACAAACTGATTTAAGTCTTCTTGTTGGTAACTGGACTTCATCAGGTAACACTTTGGACGGTGATGCCATAACACGTACAATAACATTAACTATAAACGAAGACGGTTCTTATGTTTGCACCTGTACCGACTGTTTTATTGAACAAGAGGCTTTTGTTAACATTTTTCATGAAAGAGAATTAAAGGATTATACATCTGAGCAAATTGAAGAAATCGCAAAAGACAACGGATATGATTCTGTTCACGAATATGTGTTGTCACAATATGATGCTTACGCTAACATATATGCTCAGGATTATTTACAAGATATTGAAATTGGTGACGATTTCACAAACTGTAACTATGAATTCCACGGAAATTCTTTAATTTTTACAACAGCTGAAGGTGAAGAATTCCTTTTCCACAGAAATTAAATTTTGACAATAAAACAAAAGTACAAAAGAACCACCGAAGCATCAGATTCGGTGGTCCTTTTACTATTAAACAAATTAAATTATTTAAGCTCCTGTTATTTTAAGCACGTCATCTATATAAACCTCTTTTTTATTTTCTGCAAAAATCAACACTTTTTTTACAAGGTCAACAGTTTTAATCCTATGCTTTTCTGTAATATATGCCCCGCCTCTCTTCTTTAAATCAGGCACAAAATAAGTTATTTCAACCTGAGGCTTATTAACTATATTATCACATATCAAATTCAACTGAATATTAAGTTCCTGAATTTGTTCATCATTTAACTGAAGCTTTTCATCAACGAGACGAGCCTCTTCGCGTATTGCATCACTATGACCTGTAAGTGCCGCAAAAGAACTGAATTGTGCAGCCCTGTCATACATAGACATATGCTCACGAGTGGCGGATTGATGGTGCACCTTATTTATTATACCTTTGTACTTTTCATTCACGCCTTATGACCTCCGATTTGAGCATTACGCTCACGTGTTGTGGCGCCTTCTTTAAAATTCATTCCCTTGAGAATAGCATTTTTGCCGAACTTATTTCTTATTTTTATAACTGCATTTTGCATACTTTTTTCTTTTTTCAGATTTTCTTCCCTTTGCTCCTTTTCTTTTTCAAGCTTTTCGTAATCAACAAAAAGACTCATTTGCTCTGCTTCGGGAACAGGAATATCTTTTTCATAAATTATGTGATTTGCAACAACATTGATTCTTCTTACAAGTAACTCCGGGTTTATTATTCTGTCAAAAAGTTCCATTGTTACATTTATAATTTCTTTCGTTGATGAGGTATAGCAAGAGAGGTTACCTGTTCCGTGAGCGTGCTTCGGAATTTTTCTTCCGTAATGGTCAGTTGTAATTTCTCCTGTATATTTTCTGCTTATTTCTTTATTTGTAAGGTTTTCAATATCATACCCCACAGTTAAAACAATCTGGTCGGTTACAAGAGATTTTTCTACCAAATCAAGAACAAGCAGCTCCATCATTTCACGAACAATTAATTTTGCTTTTTCGCAGTTATAGGGCTCTTGCAGCACCTGACCTGAAGAAAGACTGTTTGTTGTGGGCTTATATGCCTTTATATCACTTATGGTACAGGGCTCCCAGCCCCATGCATGGTCTATTAAAAGCTCTGCATTAATACCAAATATTTTATACAGTAAATCCTCGTTATAATATGAATTTTTAGGACCGACAGAGCAAAGGGCAACATCACCCATAGTATACATTCCGTGAGCTTCAAGACGTTTTGCAGTACCTTTACCTACACGCCAGAAGTCAGTTATAGGCGTATGCTCCCAAAAAAGCTCACGATAAGATTTTTCATCAAGGGTTGCTATACGCACACCGTTTTTGTCTGCAGGAATATGCTTTGCCCTGATATCCAATGCTACCTTACAAAGATACAGATTAGGAGCTATCCCTGCCGTTGCGGTAATGCCTGTTTCTTCAAGAACGTGATTTATAATTGTTCTTGTTAATTCCTCAGGTGTCATTTTGTACTTTTTCAAATAATGAGTAGCATCAATAAAAACCTCATCAATAGAATAAACGTGTATATCCTCAGGTGCAATATATTGAAGATATATGCCGTAAATTTTTGTACTGTACTCCATATAAAGAGCCATTCTTGGTGGTGCCTGAATAAAAGAAATTGCTAAAGACCTATTTTTCTTAAGCTCCTCATCCAAAAAGGATTCACCTTTGAATTTTTTATCCGGCAAGGAAAGACGACGCTGCAAATTAACCTCTTTAAGCTTTGACAGCGCCTCAAAAAGACGTGCCCTGCCGGGTATACCATAGCTTTTAAGTGACGGTGATACTGCAAGGCAAATTGTTTTTTCTGTTCTGGTAGGGTCAGCAACAACAAGATTAGTTTTTAACGGGTCCAATCCCCGCTCTACACATTCAACAGATGCATAGAAGGATTTTAAATCAATGGCTATATACACTTTTTCCATACATCCGTCTCCTTTCTTGTACCTTTATTATTTTAACAAAAGAAACACCTTAAAGCAATGCACTAATGCAACAAAAAGAACATTTGTTCGCTATGCATTTTGCATAAAAATTTTTCTGATTAAATTTTGCTGAAAATCTTGATATTTTATCAATTTTTAATATATACTTAATTTATGCTAATAT
>JAZUMM010000010.1:0-11423 GCA_045603625.1 Acutalibacteraceae bacterium
GAATATATTAAAATATACGCTGACCAATCATATTTTTCAGAAGATGAAAATGTAAAAAAATTAACTGATTATGGCATATCACAGGTATTTGCCTGTGCAGTAATATCTAAAGTTCCGTATAAAAGGGTGTATATTAACAAGCATTAAATATCACTTGACTTTTACTACCTTTTTTAATATAATGTTTAGGAATTATTACAAGATATAAAATCTTTCTTTGAGAGGATGTTTTTAATGGCACAAGATGTTGTATTAACTAAAGAAGGTTACGAAGAGCTTAAAGAAAAGCTTGAAGCTCTTAAATCAGGTCGTTCTGATATAGCAGAAAAGCTTAAGGTAGCTCGTTCTTTCGGTGACCTTTCAGAAAACAGTGAATACGATGAAGCTAAATCTGAGCAAGCAAAGCTCGAAGCAGAAATTAACGATATTGAAGCAATGCTTTCAAGAGCAACAATTATTGAAGAAGATATTTCAAATTCTGCAATTGTTCACGTTGGTTCAGTAGTTACAATTAAAGGTACTGCAAAAGGTTCAACAGAAAAAACCTTTACAATCACAGGCTTTGCACAGGCAGATTCAACAAAAGGTAAAATTTCCGATGAATCACCGGTTGGTAAAGCTCTTCTTGGTCACAAGGTTGGCGACAAGGTTACAGTTGAAGCTCCACGTGGTGCTATGACATATAAAATTGTTAAGCTTGAAAATAACTGATTAAAATAAACGGAGGTACCTCGTACCTCCGTTTATTATTTTATTCATTATTGCTTGTTGTTGATTCAATCATTTCATTTTCTCTGAAAAGAAGTGAAATGCACCATATACCTGCCAATGCTACAAGAATATAAACAATTCTTGAAATTATTGCCGCTTGGCCGCCGAATAACCATGCAACAATATCAAACTTGAATAAGCCGATGCTACCCCAGTTTAATGCACCAATAGTTACAAGTATTAATGCGATTCTGTCTAACATAAACATTCTCCTTTCACTAAATTTCTGTTTATATTATTAACTCGTTTTTTTACATTATTCATAAATTTAAGTACTAAATATTGGACATGTAATTTATTTTCAACGGTTTAATTATTTATTCGTATATGGTATAATTAAAAAAATATATAAATCATTTCGGAGGAAATTATGCTTTATTTTATAAAGGGTAGAGCCGGTAGCGGTAAAACCGGTAGTTTACATAAAAAAATAATTGCACAATTAAATGATGAAAAAAGCAAACCTCTTCTTATTATTCCTGAACAGTTTTCTTTTGAAACAGAAAGGTCAATGCTTAAATTATTAGGTCCCAAAAAATTAAAAAGCCTTGAAATTTTCAGCTTTTCAAGGCTCGCTTTTTCTGTGCTTAAGGATACTGATGTTTTTAATAAAAAAATAATAGATGAAGGCATACGTGCATTGTTAATGAATGAGGCTCTTTCATCTCTTGAAGGCAGATTATCTGTGTTTTCTTCCGAAAAAACAAATTTCAGCTCCATTTCACCTATTGTTGAGTTTTATAAAGAATTAAAGCAATGCGGTATCAGCTCAGATGATTTTCTTGAAAAAACAAAGCTTCTTGATGATGGCTTTTTAAAAGAAAAAATGAACGATGTGGCTTTAATTAACGAAGCGTATGATGCTTTGGCAGAGCAGAGTTATTTTGATAATACCGATGCCATTACACTTTTAAAGGAGTATGCAGAAAAAAACGGCACCTTTAAAAACAAAACCGTATTTTTTGATGGCTTCAGAATGTTTTCAAAGCAGGAGTTTGAATGCTTTGATGTTATTCTTTCACAGGCAGATAATGTTTACGTTACCTTGTGTGAAGATAATTTTAATGTTAAATACGGTCCTTTTGAGTTTGTTAATGATTTTGAAAAAAAACTCAGGGTTCAAGCAAACAAAAGAAATATTTCTGTTAATGATGATGAATTTTGTATTCAAAATGAAAATGCATTTTCATCTGATATATTCACACTTGAAAAAAATATTTATAATGAACAGAATCAGATATTAAATAAATCAACCGGCGATGTTGTTATTGCGAAATGTGTTGATAAATACGATGAGTGCAAATTTGTTGCATCAAAAATTAAAAATCTTATTCGTAGCGGTAAATACAGGTGTAAGGATATTGCGATTATTGAACGTACAGACGGTACTTATAAAGATATTTTAATTGAAGAGTTAAAGTATTACGATATTCCTGTTTTTGATGATAGCAGGCGTTCTTTAAAATACGAGTCATTATTTGTTTATATTAACGCTCTTCTTACCTGTATTACAGATGGATTTAAAACAGAAACTGTTTTGAATTATCTTAAATCAGGTTTATGTAATATTTCCTTAAAAGCAATATCAGATATTGAAAAATATGCTTTAATGTGGAATCTTAAAAGTAGTGAATGGACTAAGGAGTTTACAAATCATCCCGATGGCTTTGGTAAAGAGGCGGATGAGCGCTCCAATAATCAACTTGATTATTTAAATAAAATACGCGAAAAGGTAATTGTTCCTGTTGTTGAATTAAAGGATGCTTGCGAAAATAAAACAGGTGCAGAAATTACTCGGTGTATTTTTGAGTTTGTTGACTCTCAGAATGTTCAGGATTGCCTTTATAAATTATATACCTCTTTAAAGGATGACGGCTTTCCGGTGGAAGCGGAGCGTCAGGCGGTTTTGTGGGATATTTTTGTAAACCTGCTTGATAAAATGTCAACCTTTGGTGAAAATAAATCAATGTCGCTTTCAAGGTGGTTTGATTTGTTCTGCATTTTGGTTGATTCGTGTGATGTTGGTGAAATTCCGCAGGGCCTTGATGAAATCAGAATAGGTAGTGCAGACAGAATTCGAACAGAGAAGCTAAAGGTTGTTTTTCTTGTTGGTGTTAATAGTGAAGAATTTCCGCTTGTAAGTGTAAAAAGCGGTGTGCTGACCGATTCGGAAAGAGCTGTTTTAACAGATCTTGGCCTTGATATACGTCCTTCATATATAGACGGTGTGTCTGAGGAACGTTTTATTGCTTATTGTGCAATTACTGCCGCGAATGAAAAGCTGTTTTTAAGCTATAAAACAGTAGATTCAAGCGGTGGTGCGCTTTATCCGTCCGAGCTTGTCTCTCTTGTTGAGAATAGTCTTGAAAATGTAGAGGTTTTTTCAACATCAACCTGTAATGAGCTTGATATGATTGAAAGCGATGATGATGCTTTTTCGTTGCTTGCCCGCAATTTCAGTAAAAATAACTGTACTAAAAAAGTGCTTGAAGCTTATTTTTCTTCAAAAGAGGAGTTTGCAGGCAGATTAAATGCTCTTCGTAACGTGGCAGGTAACAGAAGGTATAAGTTTGAAGATTCACAAAATGCCGTTGATTTGTTCGGTAAGGATATTAAGCTTTCTGCAAGTAAAATTGATACGTTTTATATGTGCCCGTTTGCATATTTTGTTCAATATGGTCTCAACATTAAAGAGTGGCGTGTTGCAGAGCTTGACCCTGCAAATAGTGGTACGGTAATTCATCACGTGCTTGAAAAAATACTTTTTAAGTTTTTTGGTGATGACAAAGCTTCAGGTAAAACAACAGAAAAAGATTTTTCTGAATTGACTGAAGATGAGCTTAATTCTTTAATCAAAGAATTGTTGGATGAATATAATCAAAAAATGCTTAGCGGCGCATCTGATAAAGAGAAAAGGTTTGCATTTATTTATAATCATATTCAGGATGTTTGCTTAACAATTTTGTCAAGATTACAAAAAGAATTTTCTGCAGGTAATTTTAAGCCTTGCGGTTTTGAGGTTGAAATAGGCGGTGATAAGTCTTCTGCAGATTATATTCCGCCTTATACACTTCCGTTAGATATTGGTGAAGCTGTTATCAATGGTAAGGTGGACCGTGTTGATGAAATGATAAATGTAACCAATACCGATGATGGAGCAACTCTTAATACAAAATATTTACGAGTTATTGATTATAAATCCGGTAAAAAAGAGTTTAAGCTTGGTGAACTGCTTGACGGTATTAATCTTCAGATGGTTCTTTACCTTATGGCGTTAAAAAAATTAAAGTTTGCAGATTATAAGCCTGCTGCGGTATTGTATCTGCCGTCAAAAATTAATTTTGGAGAGTATCTTGAAAAACGTTCCCCGTTAGACCCAGAAATAGAAAATGCATCTTTCCTCGGCGGAAAGTATTCAGGTATGATTCTTGAAGATAAAGATGTTTTTGACGGAATGGGTTATAAATCATTTCCAAAGTTTTTTCCTGCAGGCTATAAGCAAGAGTCTAAAGGCAGAGGTAAAGATAAAAAATATTTCACAACCTTTTCATATAACACTTATAGCGAAGATGATTTTAATAAAATCTCTGATATGGTTAACTCAAAAATAGTAAATATGGGTAATACATTGCATAATGGTGAAATAAGTGCAATACCCTGGGGTTCCATAAAAGACGGTGGCGATAAGTGTGCGTATTGTTCATACAGAGCTATGTGTGGTTATGAAGATGGTGATGAAATAATTGAAAAAAATTCATTGAAGCACGCAGAGGCAATAAGTGAGATAGGAGGTGACGATAATGGCGAAGAGGGAATGGACACCTAATCAAAAGGATGCTTTTAACGCCAGAGGAATGCAGATTCTAGTATCTGCGGCAGCAGGTTCAGGTAAAACTGCAGTTTTAACTGAACGAGTAAAAAATATCGTCACAGACTCCGTTGACCCTTGTGACGTTTCAGAGCTGCTTGTTGTTACGTTTACACGTGCTGCAGCAGGTGAAATGAAAGACAGAATTCACAAGGCTCTTACTAAATGTGATACAATCAGTAAAGATAAAATAAGGGAACAGCTTATAGCTCTTCCTCTTGCAGATATTTGTACAATTGACTCTTTTTGCTCAAAAATTGTTAAAGATAATTTCAAAAGAGCAGATGTTTCTGCCGATTATTTAATGCTTGATGATAAAGATGAAGCAGAAATGAATGAGGCTGCAGTTGACGAAGTAATTAATGCCCTTTATGAAACAAATGATAATGATTTTATTAAGTTAACGTCTATGCTTATTGGTGATAAGGATGACAGTAAATTGTCTGACGTTATTCTTGATATGTATAAGTATTCTCGTTCATTTCCGTCTCCTGAGGGTTGGTTAAATAAGCTTTACGATGATTTTTCACCAAACAAGCATCCTAACGATACTGCTTGGGCTCCTATAATTTACAAGCATATTATTCTGTTTTGTGACTGTTATATCAAACGCTTTGAAAAAGCTCTTGATATGATTAATGATGATGGCAATTTTACTCCCGAATATTGTGTAAGATTTGAAGTAACCAAAGATAATCTCGTTAATCTTAAAGCTTGTGCAGAAAGTAACAACTGGGATGGTATGATTGATTTAATAAATGAAGGTATCAAGTATGCACCCAGAGCTTCAACAGGTGAAGTGGATGAGTATATTAAAGAGTTAGCCAAAGATGTTTTTTCCGGCTTTGATGATGATTTAAAGAGCATTGTAAAGCTTTCTCTTCCTACCTCACAGCAGCATAAGGATGATTGCCGTATTCTTCAGCCTATGGTTAAGGTTTTGTGCGATGCTGTAAAGCTTCTTGACAAAAATCTTTGCGAGGAAAAGAAAAAGCGTAACGCTTATTCTTTTAATGATATTCTTCATAAATGTATTAATGTTCTTGTTAAATTCACAGGTGATGGTGAAGATGACTGGGAGCCAACAGATATTGCAAAAACCTTGCAGAATAAATATAAAGAAATATTTATAGATGAATATCAGGATACTAACCATGCGCAAAATATAATTTTTAAAGCAGTTTCCCGCGATATGAGTAATTTGTATTTTGTTGGCGACGTAAAACAGAGTATTTATAAGTTCCGTCTTGCAAGTCCTTCTCTGTTTATGGATTTGAAAAAAAGTCTTAATAAATATGACGGTGCAATTAAACAACCGTCATTAATAAGGCTCGATAAGAACTTCCGCAGTCGCAAAGGTGTTCTTGATGTATCTAATGATATATCCTTTGCTATGATGAGCGAGTCTGTTGGCGAGATTGATTATAATAGTGAAGAGGAACTTGTTTTGGGTGCAGATTATTATCCCGAAAAGCCTGAACCTGATGTTGGTCTTTTGTGCTTTGATTATACAGATAAATCCTCTTCAGAGGCTAAGCTTCTTGAAGCAGAGCAGGTTGCGGCGTTTATAAAATGTAAGCTTAATGAAAATATAGAGGTTTATGACGGAGATGAAAAAACAAAGAAAAGACCGTTAGAGGCATCTGATATCTGTATTTTGTTAAGAGCAATGAAAAACAAGGCTCCTTTTTACGTTGATGCATTAAATAAAATTGGCATTCCTGCAAATACGGTTTCTAATGAGGATACTTCTTTATCAAAAGAAATACAGTTTCTTGTTGCCTTGGTTAAAGCAATAAGTAATCCGCTTGATGACATTTCCTTAGTTTCTGTTATGTTTTCTCCCGTGTTCGGCTTTACTGCAGATGAGCTTGCAAAAATCCGTCTTACAGATAAACACAAAGAAATTTTTGTTAACGTGGGTGAATATGCTAAGACATCAGAAAAGGCTGCATATTTTATTAAGAAAATGCAGCTTTACAGAAACATTGCAGCATCGTATCCTATTAATGAATTTGTAAAGTTTATTGTTAAGGATACAGATATTTTAAATGTTTACCTTGCAGGTAATGACGGTGTGTCACGTAGTGCAAATATACGTGGTTTTATTGAATTTGCCGAAAGCTTTACACAAAGCGGAAGAGTAGGGCTTAATGCTTTTGTAAAAAGTATAGATGCAACCATAAAAAATGAAAAAATGGTTACCTATTCAGGTATGGCAGCACTTGAAGGCGTTAAAATTATGTCAATACATAAAAGTAAGGGTCTTGAGTTTCCGTATGTTATTCTTGCAGATTGCTCAGGTGAATTCAGTAATCAGGATTCTAAAAAAACACTTAAAATTTCACGTAACACAGGCATAGGCTTACAGATACGCGATGATAAAAGCTTTACAAAATACCATACACTTTCATCTGCCGCCACAACAAAGGATATTGAGTATGGTGAAAAATCTGAATTGTTACGTGTTTTGTATGTTGCCATGACACGTGCTAAAGAAAATCTAACCTTTGTCTGTAGCCTGAAGGACCGCGATTGGATAAGAAAAAAAGTAAGGTTAAATAGCTTTTTTGATTATGATTCAAAGGGCAAGCTTCATCCTTATTGTGTGTATAAGGGTCGCTCCTTTGCCGATTGGGTTTTAAGTCGTTTAGCCTTGCATCGTGATTGTCAGATTGTTCGTGATATTTGCGGTATAGTAAGTGTCAATGAGTACGAAAGTGGTTATTCAATGAACGTTAGCTCTGCACTTAATCTTGATTCATTTGAAGCATATATCAACTCAGATGAGTCACCACTCAGTAAATCCCCGGATGATGAGGCATTTGAGGAATATAAAAATCAAGTGTATGACAGATTGAATGAAATTTCGTCTTTTAATTATGAATACGATTGTAGCGGTATTCTTGCAAAACGAACTGCATCTTCAACTGAGCAGCATTTTGATGACAGAAGGTATTTTGCTGTGCGTAAGCCTTCATTTATGAAAAAAACTATTACAGGTGTAGACAGAGGTACTGCAATACATAAATTCTTTGAAATTTGTAACCTTCAGAATGCGGCAAGTGATTTTGACGGTGAAATTAATAATCTTACACTTAGCGGTAAATTGAAGGAAAATGAAGCATCTGTTCTTACAAAAAATGATGCACAAAGCTTTTTCAATTCTGCCTTGGGTAAAAGGTTACTTGATTCGGACGAGGTATTGAGGGAGTATGAGTTTGCATTTCTGAAAAAAGCAGGGGAACTGTATGAAGGTGTTTCTTCAATGGTTGAGGATGAAGAGGTTGTTATACAGGGTAAGCTTGACTGTGCTTTTAAAGAGGATGACGGCTACGTTCTTATTGATTATAAAAGCGATAATATTAAGGATGAAAATGATTTTAAAACCATTTATAAGCCTCAGCTTGATATTTATTCCGAGGCCCTTACCCAATGTACAGGGCTAAAGGTTAAAGAAAAGTACGTTTATTCCTTTAAGCTTCAGAAATTTATAGAAATATAAAAAGAAAAAGGTTGATTGTTTGCAATCAACCTTTTTTCTTATTCTATTGTTGTCGTGTATAAGTTTTCGGTAGGGTATTTGCCACCACCACACCTGTATTTTTCTGCACCTGATTCAAACATAATGTATATTTTGTCAGGCGAGTTTGCAAGTCCCTCCGACATAGGCGGAGCAATTATATCGGTTGAAAGGTATTCGTTACTGCAAGCGTAAAAATCAACCTCTTTATTGTCAATTAATTTAATTCCGTGCTTTTCTTGTGAAAGCATATCGTTAAAAATGTATAACACAGAATCATTTTTTCTGCCGTAGCTTGTACTGAAAATGATTTTGCCTGTTTTTGTAAAAGCCATACCTTGTACTTGCTGTGGAATTGCAAGCATATAATCAGGGATGTAGCCTGTTGATTCTGAGTTGATTTTGTCAGCATTGGGAAGACCGTTTATAAGTATGTAGCCTTCGCAATAAGCGTAAAAGGTTTCGCCACTTTCAAGCGTTGTTATATCTTTAATTTCCTTAAGTGCTTTTTCATCGCTTTCAACAAAATCTCCGACCCAGAGTGTTTCGTTATGGTAACAGGCAAATGAGCCCTTTGTATTTAACTTAAAATGACCTTGGAATTGTATATATGTTGTGTTAACTGTTTTTAATAATTCATCAGCAGGGAAGGTGTAGCATTCTCCTTCAGATACAACGTAAACAGTATTTTTTGAAGAGGCAATTCCACCAACGTGCCCAAAATAATCCTTGCCCTCAACAGTTTTAAGTGAGTATGCATTAATGAATTCACCGGTGGCTTCGTTAAGAACCATAATAACCGATGGATACGCACCGTCTTCATAGTAGCCTGTAATAAGTAAATATCCGCTTGTTTCATCGTAGCATATACCTTGAGGTATAACGCCCTCTAAAAGTCCGGGTACAAGGTGTGAAGAGGTGAATTCCTTCAAAAATGTAGCATAGCTGTTATTTTCATTGATTCTGTTTGTAAGTATTACAGAGCTTTGCGTAATTTTATTTGATATTTCAGTTGATTCTACAACATCTTTATTTGTACACGATGGTAGTGAGCAAATAAAAATAATTGTCAAAGCAAGGCATAATAATTTCTTTTTCATTAAATCACCAAATAATATTTTAACATTGATATATTTTAGTGTCAAGTAAGTGGAATAATGTGAATTTAATTTTTTATAATTCATATTTTGTTATCCTGAAAGTTTTTTTTATTGACATTTTTTTATGGTTGATTTAATATAATTAACAATATCTTTTGAAAGGTTAGATTATATGAAAAAGATTGTTAGTTTATTTTTAGTTTGTGCAATGGTGTTTTCGTTGTGCGCTTGTGGGAAAGAAGATGTTGTAGACAATAATGATGAAAAATCAGAAGTCATCGATAATGTAGAGGACAAAGAGGTTGGTCAATCAGATGTAGAAGACTCAACCGATTTTCTGACTACAGATGTTAATGAACATGTTCAGCCAGATATCGAAAATAATAAAGATGACGAATATATAAAAAATAATGTTTTAGACTATAAAATAGGAGACTATATTACTTTTGGTTCCTATGAGCAGGATAACAATATAGATAATGGTAAAGAAGAAATAGAGTGGCTCGTACTCGATACACAAGGAGGTAAAGCTCTCGTAATTAGTAAATATGCTCTTGATTCACAGACTTATAATACAGTGCTGATAGATGTTACTTGGGAGACTTGTACTCTTCGCCAATGGTTGAATAATGAATTTTTAAATAAGGCTTTTACAGAAAGTGAAAAGGATATGATTTCTAGTGTTAGTGTTCCTGCCGGTCATAACGATGAATACAATATTGATGGCGGCAAAACTACCCAGGATAAGATTTTTCTTCTTAGTATAGAAGAAGCATATGAGTATTTTGGTTCTGATGAAGAAAGATTGTGTGAACCTACTGCGTATGCAGTTTACAATGGAGTATATTTAAATACTGGGAATAATCTTTATGGTTGTTGGTATTTGCGTTCACCCGGTAGTAACTTATGTCGGGCTGCCTATGTCAAAAGCGACCTTGTTGATAACTGTAGCGTTGTTGAGTATGGTACTGAGGTTAATAATACCGAGAAAGCTGTCCGCCCTGCAATGTGGATTGAAATAGAATAATATATTATTTGCGTTAAAGCACTATCTTCGGGTAGTGCTTTTTCTATACTTACATAATTTTTAATGTGTTTTGTTTCGACATTTTATTGAATATCTTCGACAATCTGCGACATAAAAGGGAGGTTTAATGTGTTTAGTAACGAAATATAATGAATGTACTTCATTTACTTGTATTGTCACAATATTTCAGTAGTACATTTTAAAGAACATAAATTATAACTTTTGGGAAAAATCTGTTGAAATAACAAAGTATAACAAGTATAATTGATTACATAAATATTTAAGGTGATTTCTATGAGTAAAAAATTCTTTGACCATATAATACACGGCGGTGACTATAACCCTGACCAATGGATTAATACTCCTGAAATCTGGGATGAAGATATGCGCCTTATGAAGCTTGCCCATATAAACAGTGCAACAGTTGGTATTTTTTCATGGTCAATGCTTGAGCCTGAAGAAGGCGTATATAATTTTGAGTTTCTTGATAACATTCTCAATAAACTTCATAGTAACGGCATTTCCGTTATTTTGTCAACGCCTTCAGGTGCAAGGCCTGCCTGGCTTTCACAAAAATATCCTGAGGTTTTAAGGGTAGAGGAAACAGGTATAAGGAATGAGTATGGCGTAAGGCATAACCATTGCCTTACTTCTCCTGTGTACCGTGAAAAGGTTAGAAATATTAACACAAAGCTTGCAGAGCGTTACAAGAATCATCCTGCAGTTAAAATGTGGCATATATCTAATGAGTATTGCGGTGAATGTCATTGCGATTTATGCCAGGAGGCTTTCAGAAATTGGCTTAAGGATTATTATCATAATGATATTGAAGAGTTGAATTTTAAATGGTGGAACGGTTTCTGGAGCCATAAAATGACAGATTGGTCACAAATCAATTCACCAAAATTCAGGGGCGAAAATCACGTTTCTGCAATGAAGCTTTGTTGGAATCGCTTTGTTTCCGACAGTCATATTTCCTTTTTTGAAAACGAAATTGCACCTCTTCGTGAAATTACACCCAATATTCCGATTACAACAAACTTTATGAAGATGTACGACGGTATTGATTATCAAAAATTCAGTAAGCATCTTGATTTAGTTTCGTGGGATAACTATCCTGCATGGGATAAGGGT
>JAZUMM010000011.1:0-7454 GCA_045603625.1 Acutalibacteraceae bacterium
TTCTGAAATCATAAATAATCCTCCAAATAAAAAATCCGCAAACTAATATGCTTTTAAAAGCATAGCAGAATGCGGACTGACTATATACTGTTACATTTTTGCAATTACTTGCAAGAACGTGAGGCACACAGACAATCCATACGGCTATAAAAATAAAATCGATTATAAAGCTTTTTAGTCATTTGCCTCACCTTTCTGAAAAAATGATACTCCTATTCTACTCTTGATGTTTTATTTTGTCAAGAAAATATAAAATTATTTTTCATTTTTTTCAACAATTTCTGCAAAACCGTATATGAGAGCAGAAACAAATCTTGCAAGGATTATAAGAATTACAAACAATGTGAAAATCGGAACTGCAAGAAGCGGAAGAATTGCTGTACCTAACTCAACAATAATTTTCACCATAACGGCACCTAAAATACCGACAGATAAAAAGATGTTCAATATAAAAATAATTACAGAAAATCTTTTTAATGATTTTGAACAGCAACCAAAGAATTTGAAGGTATCCTTTGTTTCTTCTTTTTCAACTTCCTGTTTCAATTCTTCAACAGAATTTGTATTTTGTTCATTTAATATTACGTTATTTTCCATATTATTCTCCTTAATACCAGCCTTCGTAAATGTTTCCTGTTACAACAGTAGGAGAATAAGTGCCTGCACCTGTTGGCTTTGAGCCTGTACCCGGATTTGAGGTTGTGCCCGGCTTTGACCCTGTACCCGGCTTTGACCCTGTACCCGGGTTTGAGGTTGTGCCAGGCTTTGAGCCTGTACTTGGCTTTGAGCCTGTACCCGGCTTTGAGGTTTCGCCCGGTTTGGCAGGAGCACCTGACTGTGAATTTGTTTTATCTGCAGTATCTGAACCGTCAGTTTTATCTGAAATCGGTTGTTTGACAGTTTCATTTTCACCTGCTTTTTGTGTTGTGGTTGCAGTTGTTGAAGTGTTATTGCCATCTTCTTTATCAGAACAAGCAGTAAACACAACAGCAATAATGCCGATACAAACAACAACTAAAATTAAACTGATGATTTTTTTCATAACAAATCCTCCGTTAAAAAATTACGCCGTTAGCGTTCAATTCTTTTTCAAGACCAACAAGGTCCTTTGTGTCAAAAACAAAGCCCTTCATACCATAATTACGTGCACCTTCAATATTAACTGCCATATCGTCAATAAAAAAGCACTCCTCTGCTTTTAAATTGAATTTATTGCAAAAGGCTTCGTAAATTTCAGGCTGCGGTTTTAAAAGCTTGTATAAAGCAGAAATAAAAAAACCATCTAAAAGGCAAATCGCAGGAACATTCTGATATTCATCAAAAAACCGCGGTGTTGCATTTGATAAAAGATAAACCTTGTACCCTGCTTTTTTTAGTCTTAAAATAAACTCTTCCATATATGGTAACGGTGGCATATACGGATAAAAATTACTAATCATCTCTTTTAAAAGAGAATGAGTTTCCTCCGGCAGATGCTCAAGCATACGTGAAGTAACATCCTCCGCACGCTCAATACCTGCATCCATATTACGCCAAGTCTGACTGTTAAAAACCTCATTATAAATTAAATCGTGATACTCTTTTTTAAAGTACTGATTTAAAGTGCGGTCAAGGTTCAAATCAATCAAAACTCCGCCCATATCAAAAACAATGTTTTTAATCAAGCATAATCACCTAAAATATTATATCATTTTTTATAAAAAATTCAATATATATATGTATTTTTTTAAACATACCCCTTTTATTTTATTATGGTGTATGTTATAATCTGGTAAAATTATTTATATTATGTTGTGGGTGATACTTAATGAAAATTCAAATTTTTAAAACTGCGGAAGAAATCGGCGTAGCTGTAGCAAAAATTTTTACTGACGAAGTAAAAAACAACCCTTCTTGTGTGTTAGGTCTTGCAACAGGTGCAACACCTATTCCGACATACAAAAACATTATTGCTACATATAACGAAGGCGGTATTTCATTTAAAGACGTTAAAACCTATAACCTTGACGAATACTGCAATCTTCCTAAAAATGACAAAAACAGCTATTATACATTTATGCATGAACAGCTTTTCAACGGTCTTGATATTCTTGAAGAAAACGTTCACTTCCTTGACGGTAATGCAGAAAATCACGAAGCTGAATGTAAACGTTATGATAATGAAATCAACGAAGCAGGCGGTATCGATATACAACTTTTGGGTATCGGCAACAATGCTCACATAGGCTTCAATGAGCCTGCAGATGATTTTACAGACGGCTCCTTCAAGGTTCAGCTTACAGAAAGCACAATCAACGCAAATAAAATTTATTTCGATGAAAACCCAATGCCTACTCACGCTCTTACAATGGGTATCAATCAGATTATGTCTGCGAAAAAAATTATTCTTATTGCAACAGGTCCGAAAAAGGCAGAAGCAATTAAGAATATGGTTGAAGGTCCTGTAACTGCACAGGTTCCTGCATCAATTCTTCAAAAGCACGAAGACACATTAATTTTCCTTGATGAAGAGGCTGCATCACTTTTATCATAAAACAACACAAAAAGCCCGATACAATAAAGTATCGGGCTTTTTTATGAAACAGTTAACAAATAAGAGTTCCCCTCTTCACTTACACTAACATCCAAAACAACGCTATCTGACTCAACAGATGATTTAAATGAATACTTTTTATCTTCATTGTCATATAGCTCTGTTCTGATAACAGCTCCGTTCCGGTAAAAAAATTTATAAATAATCACGGGAAGAAAGCTTGAGGGAACGTCATCTGTTTTATATGTTTTTAAAAGCTCTGAAAATGTTACGGAGCAAAGATTTTCATCAACTGTAAACATAACACTTTCGTTTTCAAACAAGAATACATCCATATAAAGCTTATTTCCGTCATAAGAAATAAAGCCCTTATATAAATTTTGCCTGTACATTATCCGTACAGGCGTTTTTTTACTGAAATCAATCTCTTGAAAATTATTGCTCCCCTTTTTGCCACAGGATGAAGATAATAAAAGGAGAGCAACAATTAACAATATAGAAAAACGCCTTTTAATCCATATCACTCGTTTCAATTATTCTGAAAACCTTACCAAGCACATTAGCACAATCGGTAGGTAATATAGAATATTCAGACATTTCCTTTTTTAGAACTTCGGCACACATACCGTGAACAAAGGCACCTAAAACACCGGCTGAAAAAACATCGCCATTCATATTTGCAGTAAGCCCTGCGATTATACCTGAAAGTAAATCACCCGAACCGCCTTTTGAAAGACCTGTATTACCCGTAGTATTAACATACATAACGGTACAACCTTTGTTACAAATTAAAGTATTGGCACCTTTAAGTAAAATATTCACATTAAACTCTTCAGCAAAATCCACTACAACTTTTTCTCTGTTATTCTGAACAAAGCTGACACTTTCATTTATTAAACGAGCCATTTCACCCGGATGAGGTGTAATAAGAACATCAGCAGTTGCCTTTTTAAGAAGTGCGGTGCATCCCACAAGATTGTTGAGTGCATCGGCATCAAGTATAAGCTTTTTATCATCCAACTGCAAAAGAGACGTTACTACAAGACTCTGAGCATAGCCTGTGCCGATTCCGCATCCGACCATAACAACGTCTGCTTCCTTCGCCTTTGAAAGTATAAGCGAAACATTATTATAACTTATAAAGCCCTTTTCATCACTTTCTAAAGGAAGGAACAAGGGTTCACTTAAAGCAGATGTTATTGATTTATACAACACATCAGGAAAAGCAATTTCCACAAGCCCTGCTCCACTTCTGAGGGCACCCTTTGCAGAAAGTACACAGCAGCCTACCATATTTTTGCTGCCGCAAATAAGAAGAACTTTTCCGAAAGAACCCTTATGCCCCTCAGGATTACGCCGTGGTAACATTGCAGCAGCTTTTTTTATATCAAGAGAATATTTATTCATATAATCACTCCGATATGATTATATTCCCCGTAAAGACCACTGTCAAGCAACAAGAACGTTATCAATCTTTGATGCTTTGTTAAGGTGTGCTAACATCTCATCGTATTCAGGATTTTTATATTCAACAACGGTCTGCGGTTTTACCGGTTGTTTCTTTTCCTTAACAGTAAGATAAATCGCCTTGAAAAATGCCTTAATATATTTAGCAGCTTTCTTTTCAAACCTTGCAAGCTTCTTTTCATTAAGAAGTGCAAGTGAGCCTACTGTAACAAGTACTACCTGGAATAAAAATTCAAAAAGAGTTGCATTTGACATAAAATCTACCTCCGAACAAATAACGAACATTTGTTTTTGTGATTTAATTATAACATCATTTTTTACAAAGTCAACACGAATGTTCGTTATTTTTTCATTTTTTAGTACCTTTTTTTGTACTTTATGTAATATTTTAGTGTTTTTTAGCAATATTTGATTAAATTTTTGTTTTAATAAAAGAATTAAACACAACTAAATTCATCTGTTTTGTTCGGCAAAACCGAACATATCTTCGTACAATTTAAAAATTTTTACATAAATAAATTGATTTTTTCAAAAATAAGTATTTATCTTTTATAAATATTATAGTATAATAAAGTGATTTTTTATGATTTAAATTTTGTTGTTAAGTAAGGAGACAAAAATGTTTGTTGATAAAGCAAAAATTCATATAATTGCAGGCAACGGCGGTAATGGTGCCGTTGCTTTCCACAGAGAAAAGTATATTAACGCAGGCGGTCCCGACGGCGGAGACGGCGGAAGAGGCGGAAACATTGTTTTTCAGGTTGATGATAACTTATCTACCCTTTCTGATTTCCGTTATAAAAGAAAATACAAAGCACAAAGCGGTGAAAACGGCAGAGGAAGCAACTGTAACGGCAAACGTGGCGAAGACCTTGTTATCAAGGTTCCTCGCGGTACAGTTATAAAAGAAGTTGAAACCGGCTTTGTTATGGCAGATATGAGTGAAGAGGAAACTTTCATTGCTGCAAAAGGCGGTAAAGGCGGTTGGGGTAACGCACACTTCAAAACGCCTACACGTCAGGTTCCTCGTTTTGCAAAGGACGGTGCTCCCGGTGAACAATGGGAAGTAACGCTTGAACTTAAATTACTTGCAGACGTTGGTCTTATTGGTTTCCCTAACGTTGGTAAGTCAACTCTTATCTCTGTTGTAAGTGAAGCAAAGCCTATTATTGCAGACTACCATTTCACAACACTTATACCTGTTCCGGGCGTCGTAAGAATGGGCCCTGAAAGCAGCTTTGTTATGGCTGATATTCCCGGTATTATTGAAGGTGCAAGTGACGGTATAGGCTTAGGTCACGAATTTTTAAGACACATTGAAAGATGCAGGCTTCTTGTTCACGTTGTGGACGTTGCAGGCTCTGAAGGCAGAGACCCGATTGAAGATTTTGAAGCAATCAATGATGAACTGAAAAAATACAACGAAGAATTACTCTCTTACCCTCAGATTGTGGCAGGTAACAAAATCGACCTTGCAACAGACGAGCAAAGAGAGAGCTTTAAAGAATATATACGTTCAAAGAATCTTGATTATTACGAAATAATTGCTCCTATTGCAGAAGGCACACAGGAGCTTATTAATGCAGTTGCGGCAGAATTATCTAAGCTACCGCCTGTTAAAATTTACGAAAAGCAAGAAATTACACCAAAAGAAATATTTAAAAATGCAAAACAAGACTTTAAAGTACGTGTTGAAGGTGACGTATTTATCGTTGAAGCTGAATGGCTTGCAAAAATTCTTTGCAAAACAGATTTAAACGACTACTCTTCACTTCAGTACTTTCAGAATGTTTTGCAGTCAAGCGGTATTATAAAGGCGCTTATTGACCGTGGCATTACCGAAGGCGATACGGTTAGTATTTATGACTTGGAGTTTGATTATGTCCCTTAATTGTTTTGATAATATATGCAAACCCATAAGCGAACACGAGGCAAGAATGTACAGTCCATTGACTCTTGCGTTTTTAGGTGATGCGGTGTACAGCTTGCTTGTACGTAATATGTTAACTGTTGCCGCCAACAAGCCTACAGGTAAGCTCCATAAGGAGTCAATTAAATATGTAAATGCGGCATTTCAGTCACAAATGATAAAAGAACTGCTTGAACACCTTACAGAAAACGAAATTGCAGTTTTCAAGCGTGGCAGGAACGCACATTCAGGTCATTCGCCCAAAAATCAGAGTGATGCAGATTACAGATACGCCACCGGTTTTGAATCCCTTTACGGCTATTTATATTTAAGCGGTCAGACAGAAAGAATAAATCAGCTTTTTGAAATGAGTACCTACAAAGCATTTACAGAAAGCGAAGAAAATAAATAAGAGATATTTTGAAAGGAAAAACACAAATGTCCCTTGTAAAAAAAGAAAACATACGAAATTTTTCAATTATTGCTCACATAGACCACGGTAAATCCACACTTGCAGACCGTCTTCTTGAAATCACAGATTCCGTTGCGAAACGCGATATGGAAGCTCAGATTCTTGACGATATGGATTTGGAAAAAGAACGTGGCATTACAATCAAAGCGCACGCAGTTAAGCTTGACTACAAGGCAAAGGACGGCAAGGATTACCAATTAAACCTTATTGATACTCCCGGCCACGTTGACTTTAACTATGAGGTATCACGTTCACTTGCAGCGTGTGAAGGTGCTGTGCTTATAATTGATGCTTCACAAGGTATAGAGGCTCAGACACTTGCAAACACTTACCTCGCCCTTGACCATAACCTTGAATTAGTCCCGGTTATTAATAAGATAGATTTACCATCGGCAGACCCTGACAGAGTCTCTGCCGATGTTGAAGATATTATCGGTATACCTTGCCAGGATGCTCCGAGAGTTTCTGCAAAAACAGGTCAGAACGTTGAACAGGTTTTAGAACAGATTGTTGAGCTTATTCCTGCACCTGAGGGTGACGATGATGCACCGTTCAGAGCACTTATTTTTGACTCTGTTTACGATAACTACAAAGGCGTTATTGTTTACGTGCGAGTTAAAGACGGTACTATAAAAACCGGTGACACAATGCGTATGATGGCAACAGGCGCAGAGTTTACTGTTGTTGAGGTTGGTACACTTAAAGCAACGGGGCTTAACCCGACAGGCATTTTACGTTCAGGTGAGGTTGGCTACATTACAGGTTCAATTAAAACTGTTCGTGATGCAGTTGTAGGTGACACTGTAACGCTGGCATCTAACCCTGCAAAAGTGGCATTGCCCGGCTACCGCAAAGCAACACCTATGGTTTACTGCGGTATATACCCTGCCGACGGTGCCGACTACGAAAACTTACATGAGGCACTTGAAAAGCTTCAGTTAAACGATGCTGCTCTTACCTATGAGCCCGAAACATCAGGTGCCTTGGGCTTTGGCTTCCGTTGTGGCTTCCTGGGTCTTTTACACCTTGAAATTATTCAGGAAAGACTTGAAAGAGAATATGACCTTGACCTT
>JAZUMM010000012.1:0-4876 GCA_045603625.1 Acutalibacteraceae bacterium
TACAATGTTTTACGGTTATGCCATGGATCACGGATGCCACGAAATAGATGGTGAATGTGGTTCGCACGGCCTTGATATGGACGAGGATATAAATATCTGCCACTATTACGGAATAATATAAAAGCAAAGAAAGCGTTAATCAATAACTGATTAACGCTTTCTTTTACGCTTTTTTATTACGCTTTTCTGAAAACAATTTTGTTGTTATTACTAAAAGAATAACACCTATTACAGGGAATATTGAAGCTACAAGCATACCCATTTTCATACTGAACTGCTCTATGTTCATAGCTAAAGAGTCACATAATACAATTGCGGCTTCGCTTGCGGTTACTTTATCAACCACAACACCTATAAGCTGAGGTGCAACAGATGCACCAAAATCACCGCCCGCAGCCATTAATGCGTATGCCGCAACTCCGGGCGAAACCACCTTTTCTTCCATAAGAATAAGTGAACCGGGCCAAAGCATTGAAGTACACATACCCGTAAAAATACAAGCAATAAACGAAAGAATAACATTGTCGGAAAGACCTGCAATAAGATAGCAAACAACTGACCCTGACATTCCTGCAATAAGAACCTTTGAGATATTTTTGCCGTATTTTGAATACAAGGTTCTGCCCAATCCTAAAAGCACGGCAAAAACTGCCATTCCCAGAATATCTCCTACGGATTTTGGAATTTGCAATGCATTTTCCATATAACTTGAAATCCAGTTGGTCATTGAGTTTTCTGCAGCACTACCGAAGAAAATACAAGCAACACATAAAATCAACGCTAAATTTTTACCGCTTTTTTGTGACTTTGCTTCTCCGTGTGAAATGTTCATTTCAGGGAACGGAGATGTAAAGAAAAGATAAAAAGCAATTACAGGCAATGCAGCAAGAAATAAAGTTAAATACATCCAATTTTCTCTGCCGAATATTTCAAAAAAGATTGTACTTAACGCTACAACCATCAAAACGCCCCATGCATAAAGCGAATGAAGCTTACTCATGTCTTTATCTGTTGAACCCGGAATTGCAGCAACAACAGGACTGAGAAGCACTTCACTAAGACCTGCAGAAACAGAAAAAATAATTGTACCGATAACAAGACCTATATACACATTATTGGGAAAAATCACAGGTGACAATGCATAAATAACCATACCTAACGTTGTTATTAAAGGCATTATTGTAACCGTTTTTCTTATATTAAACTTACTTGAAAAGAAGCTGAAAATTAAATCTATACTCAATTGTGTACAAAAATTAATCAGCACCAATGTACCCAATAACGTATATGATACGCCATACATCTGATTAAAGGTTAAAAACAACATTGGCGGCAAACTGAAAATAGACGCCATTGCCATATATGCTGAATAACACGATAATTTTGTTCTGTTATAATTTGTTACCATTACTGCTTACTCCTTAAGCCCTTGGGATAATGATTTTTGGCGACACCGTTTACAACCTTTGCGCCACCAAGTGCACAACCTTCAACTGTTACAACTGCCCATCCGTTTTCACATTCAACAGAAATTTCTTCACCGTGAAGATATTTACGGATTCGCACGTCATCGGAAGACAAATTGATTTTTCTTTTAAAGGAATCGCCCAGACCCATAAAAAACTGATGATGAGGTTGAATATAATTCTTTTTCACTTCGCCTATTGTAATACCGCAGGAAAATGCAGTACCGTCTTTAACGTAAAAATCAGGAGTGAAATATACAGGATTACCGTTATAAATCAAAACATCAGATTTTTCATACTCTGACAAAGCATTATCTAAAAAATCAAATACAACTTTCGGCGGTTCAACGCGCTTGTTTTTTTGATTATTATAATAATTTGTTGGTGACAAGGTATTGTGTAGAAGTGCAATAAACTGCCCTTCACCTTTGTTTATGTGTGGATAACTGCGTCTTGCAAAATTCATATTTTTGCATTTACAGCCTTCAAAAAGAACACCGTCAGAAGTACTGTTTTTGACCCTATCGGTTACTTCAGATAACTCAAACTCAGGATGATTACTGAGAAAAGAATCAATAAGCATTTCATTTTCTTCCAAGGAAAACGTACATGTAGCATAAATTATGTATCCGCCGTTTTTTAATAGCTTTACTGCATTCTCGAGTATTGTCATCTGGCGCTCTGCACACATTTTTACATTATCCGTTGACCATTCTGTTATTGATGCTTCTTCTTTACGGAACATACCCTCACCTGAGCATGGTGCATCACACATAATCAAATCAAATGTATCGGGAAAAATTTTTGAGAGCTTATTTGTATCCATACAGGTCGTTACTGTATTTTTCAGTCCCAGCCGTTCAATATTACCTGTTAGTATTTTGCATCTTGAAGAAATAATTTCGTTTGAAACAAGTACGCCCTTATCCCCCAGCTTATTTTTCAACTGTGTTGATTTACCGCCAGGCGCCGCACACATATCTAAAACCGTCCACTCAGGGTTAATATCTATACATTCTGCAGGGCACATCGCGGCAGGCTCCTGAACATAAATCATACCTGCATGATGGTAAGGATGATTACCAATTTTTTCGTAATCCATATAAAATCCGTTTTCCACATACGGTATTTTACCGCAAGAAAAAACATCAATTTTTTTGAAATCCTCAAGGCTGATTTTTCTTGTATTAACCCTGAAGGCTTTTACAGGCGGTTCATCCATAGTTTTTAAATAATCGGCAAATTCTTCACCTAAAAGAACTTGCATTCTTTCAACAAATTCCTGTGGTAAATTAATCATCACAAAGCTCCGTTTCTGCATAAAGCATACACATTGAAAGCGCGGTAATTGCCGCAGTTTCGGTGCGAAGAATACGCTTGCCTAAGGAAATGACCTTACCGCCTTTTTCTGTGGCATATTGAATTTCCTTAGAGCTGTATCCGCCCTCAGAACCAATAAAAATACCAACAGAAGACCCGTTTTTAATTTCTTTAAGTGCATTTTTTGTAGCAGTCATACCCTCAGCACATTCATAAGGCACAAGAAGAACATCAAGCGCTTGTGCTTTTTCAATTGCCTTTTTAAAGGTTAACACCTCTGATACAACAGGAACAAAATTACGCTTGCTTTGTTTTGCAGCACTTTCTGAAATAGCTTGCCAGCGAGAAACCTTTAATTTTTTCTTTTTATCATCCAACTTAACAACACAATTATCCATTTCAACAGGAATTATTTCCTCTGCACCAAGCTCAACGGCTTTTTGAATAATAAGTTCCATTTTGTCTCCTTTAGGAAGACCTTGAAAAAGATAGAGTTTCACAGGAAGTGAAGTGTCGTTATACTCTTTTTCAATTATTTTTGCAAGTAAATAATCTGTGCAGATTTCTGTAATTTCACATAAATCACTTACGCCATTACAGCTTACAAGAAAATTTTCTCCGATTTTCATACGAAGCACGTTAACTATATGATTATAATCTCCGCCCGAAATATTATAATATTCCCCTTGCAAAGCATTACTATCAACAAAAAAATTGAACACATTGTCACTTCCTTAAACAAATCTTTCATCATTATAGCAAAACAAAATAAAATAGTCTACAAATAATGTGGTAAATATTTATTTTATGTGATAAAATAATTTTATGATTTTTTGGGGATGAAAAAATGATAAAGGCAGTTATTTTTGATTTAGACGGAGTTGTTATTAACAGCGAGATTGTTGCATTCGGTATTATGCGCGAGCTTGCAGAAGAATACGGCAACACAATCACATTGAAGGATTTTACAACAAAATACTTAGGAAGAACTGTTGCTGCAGGAATGGAAAGAATGGTAAAGACATTTAACCTATCCGTAACCAAAGAAGAATTGTTTCAAAAATATATGGAAAAAGAAAAAGTCAAAAACAATGAAGGAATACCATTAAAGGATGGAGCAAGAGAAATACTTGAATATTTAAAAAGCAACAATTATAAAACAATTGTTGCATCCTCAAGCATAAGAGAAAGAGCGGAAAAAATACTTGCAGACAATAACATTCTTCATTTATTTGATGATTTAATTTTTGGTTATGAGGTTCCCCGTGGTAAGCCTTACCCTGATATATTTTTAGGTGCATGCGAAAAGCTTGGTGTTAAAACGGATGAAGCTATTGTTATTGAAGACAGTGAAGCAGGAATTGATGCTGCTTTTAGTGCAAATGTACCTGTTATATGTATACCTGACCTCAAGGCACCTGACAAAGAGCACATCAAAAAGACTCTTCATATTTTTGAATCCTTGTATGATGTAATTGATTTTTTAGAGCATCCCAGATGTACATGGTGCAACCTAAAGAATCCTTCATACAAAAAATACCATGATGAAGAGTGGGGCGTTTTGTGTACAGACGACAAATATTTATTTGAAATGTTGATTCTTGAAGGTTTTCAGGCAGGACTTTCATGGGAATGTATACTTAATAAACGCGAAAATTTCCGAAATGCTTTTGATAATTTTGATATTGAAAAAATATGCTCATATACTCAGGAAAAACGTACAAAGCTCTACAACACCCAAGGAATTGTACGAAACAAACGAAAAATTGACGCAACCGTAACAAATGCCTTTATTTTTAATGAGATAATTAAAGAATACGGCTCATTTTACGAATACCTTAAAACCTTCACCAATGGTAAAATAATAAAAGAAACAAACAAAGTAAGCTCCCCTCTTTCTGATGCAATATCAGCCGACTTACAAAAAAGAGGAATGAAGTTTGTGGGAACGGGTATTATATACTCCTATTTACAGGCAATAGGCATTATAAATTCTCACGATGAAAAATGTTATAAGCATTAAGTAAAAAATGAAGGCTACAAGCTAAATTGTAGCCGATATTTTATTATATTTCAAGAGTCTCAGCTCC
>JAZUMM010000013.1:0-2473 GCA_045603625.1 Acutalibacteraceae bacterium
ATTTCACAGACTGATGATTGTGAAGGCATAAAGAATATAGTATCAGAAATTGTACCAACATATGTAAGAAATAAGGCATAAGCAAACAGCACCCATAAGGGTGCTGTTTGTATTTACAATAATGCATTTTCAATAACCTGATTCATTTCACTTACAGGGATAAATTCTACATTAGCGCGAATTTCCTCGGGAACGTCATCTATATCTGCAACATTATCGTATGGAATTATAACAGATTTTATGCCTGCACGGTATGCAGCCATAGTTTTTTCCTTAAGTCCGCCAATGGGTAAAACCTTACCTCTTAGTGTAATTTCTCCTGTCATTGCAATATCGTTCCTTACAGGTCTTTGAGAAAGTGCTGATACAAGTGCTGTTGCCATTGTAATTCCGGCGGAAGGCCCATCCTTGGGCACTGCACCTTCAGGTACATGAATATGTATATCCTTTGTTTTATAGAATTTACTATCAATATTAAAAAGATTTTGGTTAGCTCTTATATAGCTGATTGCTGCCTTTGCAGATTCCTGCATAACATCACCAAGCTTGCCTGTTAATTCAATTTTACCGCTACCGTCCATAATATTTACTTCAATAGAAAGAGTATCACCGCCAACAGATGTCCATGCAAGTCCACGAACAATACCAATATCCGGCTTTTTGTTCATTTTATCTATATGGTAACGTTTTTTGCCAAGATATTCTTCAAGGTTCTTTGAGGTTATTTTCAAAATTTCATTTTTTTCCAGTGTGTGTATTGCTGCTTTTCTTGATAAGGCTTCAAGCTGCTGTTCCAATTTACGCACACCTGCTTCGCGTGTGTAGAATGAAATAATATCTTCAATTGCTTTGTTGTTTATATTTAGTTGTTTATTTGTAAGACCATTTTTTTGCAGTGCCTTTTTAATGAGGTATTTCTTTGCAATATGGAATTTCTCGCTTGAGGTATAGCCCTCAAGCTCAATAATTTCCATTCTGTCACGAAGAGGACTGCTTATGGTTTCCAAACTGTTTGCGGTTGTTATGAATAATACTTGAGATAAATCAAACGGAACTTCAATATAATGGTCACGAAAAGCAAAATTTTGCTCATTATCTAAAACCTCTAAAAGTGCCGCAGATGGGTCACCCTTGTAATCAACTCCCATTTTATCAATTTCATCAAGTAAAACAAGCGGATTTTTAGTGCCTGCCTCACCAATTGCCGACATAATTCTGCCTTCCATAGCACCTATGTATGTTTTTCTGTGACCTCTTATGTCCGATTCGTCGTGTATGCCGCCAAGAGAAATTCTCACAAATCGTCTGTTTAATGCACGTGCAACAGATTTTGCAACCGACGTTTTACCAACTCCGGGAGGACCGCATAAGCAAATAATGGTTCCGTTTTTGCCCTTTGTTAATTGACGTACAGCCAAGTATTCCAAAACACGTTCCTTAACCTTTTCAAGACCATAGTGGTCTTCGTCAAGAATTTTACGTGCATGTGTAATGTCGGTATTTTCATCACTCAAGGTTTTCCACGGCAATTCTAAAACGGCTTCAAGATAGTTTCTTAAAACTGAACTTTCAGGAGAAGAAGGGGACATTCTTGAATATCTTGCAACGTCCTTTAAAAGCTTTTCCTTTGATGCTTCGTTATCTATATACTCTTCTATTTTATTTTTAAATTCCTGTGCATCCTCATCAATATTTTCCTTGTCACCAAGCTCCTCGTGAATGATTTTTAATTGCTCACGAAGATAATATTCACGTTGGTTTTTATCTATACTTTTCTTTACTTTCACATTAATCTCACGCTCAAAATCGCATATTTTCACTAAATCTTCAAGCGTCATAATTAATAGCTCGCTTCTTACTGCAAGGTCATATTCCTCAAGCAACTGCCGCTTTATTTCAAAATCAGCATCTATTTCGCCCGAGATTAAATCGCACAAAACAGTCAGCTTGTTTTGTATCATTATGTTTGTATATCTTTCCACAGTGCCGTGAGTATTTGCAGTAAAGTAGTCTTCATAGCCTGATTTTAAACGTCTAATATAAGCACTTTGCATATATCGGTCATATTCAAAATATTCCTCAAATTCAAGAGCTTGTGCCTGCAAAAACGGTTTGGTTGAAATTATTTCTCCAACCCTTGCTCTGCGTAAACCCTCAACTGCAACACGAACCAGGCTTCCCGGTTTGTTCATAATTTGCTTAATTTTTGCAACTGTACCAACTGAACAAAGTTCATTTTCGTTTACTTCATCACTTGTTATATCTGTTTGTGCAACAATAAATATCTCGGTTTTCTTTTCTGCAGCTTCCTGAAGAGCTTTAATTGATATCTCTCGGCCTACATCAAAATTTAAGGTTATATTCGGAAATAAAATAAGTCCTCGTACCGGCAAAACTGGTAGAATGACAGTATTTGTATCCATTATGTTTCTCCTCTCTAAATTGCATTTACATATATTCTACCACTTTTTTC
>JAZUMM010000014.1:0-9353 GCA_045603625.1 Acutalibacteraceae bacterium
GCAAGTCTTTCCTGAAGCTTTTCTCTGTCAAAGTCAGATGTTGTTGTTTCAATTTGTGATTTAATCTGGTTAACTCTTGCTGCGATTTCGTTTGCATCGCCTGCACCGTCAACAATGATTGTATTTTCTTTGCTGATTTTAATTTGTCTTGCGCGACCAAGCTGTGAAACCTGAGCATCCTTAAGCTCAAGGCCAAGCTCTTCTGTAATAACCTCGCCACCTGTAAGAATAGCAATGTCACGAAGCATTTCTTTTCTTCTGTCGCCAAAGCCCGGAGCCTTAACACCAACACAAGTGAAGGTACCGCGGAGCTTGTTTACAAGAAGAGTTGCAAGGGCTTCACCTTCAATATCTTCTGCAACAATAACAAGCTTTTTGCCTGCCTGAACAATTTTTTCAAGAAGAGGAAGAACCTCATGAATATTACAAATTTTCTTGTCTGTAATAAGAATGAACGAGTCATCAATAACAGCTTCCATTTTATCTGTATCTGTAACCATATAAGGTGAAATGTAACCGCGGTCAAACTGCATACCTTCAACAACGTCACAGCTTGTTTCTGCAGTTTTGCTTTCTTCAACTGTAATTACGCCGTCTGCAGTAACCTTTTCCATTGCTTCTGCAATAAGGTTACCAATGCCTTCATCTGCAGATGAAACAGTTGCAATTCTTGCAATATCGCTTGAGGATTCAACAGGCTTGGAGTTTGCCTTGATTGTTTCAACAACGTTAGCAACTGCATTTTTAATACCTTTTTTGAGTACCATTGGGTTTGCGCCTGCAACAACGTTTTTCATACCTTCGCGAACAAGTGCCTGTGCAAGAAGTGTAGCGGTTGTTGTACCGTCACCGGCAACGTCGTTTGTTTTTGTTGCAACCTCTTTAACAAGCTGTGCACCCATATTTTCAAAAGCGTCTTCAAGCTCAACCTCTTTTGCGATTGTAACACCGTCGTTTGTAATGAGAGGTGCACCGTATTTCTTGTCAAGAACAACGTTTCTGCCCTTAGGGCCTAATGTGATTTTTACTGTATTTGAAAGTTTGTCAATACCGGTCTGAAGAGCACGGCGTGCTTCTTCACCGTAGATGATTTGCTTTGCCATAAAAAGAACCTCCGTGAAAAAATTATAAGTAATTATTCAACAATAGCAAGAATATCGCTCTGACGAACAATTATAAGAGTTTCGCCGTCAAGCTTAACCTCTGTGCCTGAATATTTGCTGAGAATAACCTTGTCGCCGACTTTAACTTCCATTTTAATTTCTTTACCGTCAACAATTGCGCCGGGGCCGACTGCGATAATTTCTGCAGTTTGTGGCTTTTCCTGTGCGGCAGCAGCAAGAATAATACCGCCCTTTGTTGTTTCTTCTGCTTCGCAGAATTTAAGAACTACTCTGTCGCCTAATGGTTTAAGTGTCATAATAGTGCCTCCAATATATATAAATAATAATTTGCGATTTAGCACTCGCAGTTCAAGAATGCTAAATATATGATATACCTTTTTTGCAAATTTATCAAGTCTTTTATGTAAAAAAATAGCAATAAAACATAAATTTACAATTGATTAACAAAGTTTAATATTAATTATTGTCATATCCTTAAAATATATGCAAATTATGGAAATTATAACCGTAATTTATTTATAAAAGGGAAGTGAAATATTTTAAAATTAATATTAAAAGTAAAAAAGCACCTCGTAGCCCTTAAAGCTACGAGGTGATAAATTTAATAAGCAATATTTTTTGATTTGTTAAGAACGCTTGCAGTCATATCAATAAAAATAGGTACGGTAACTATTTCCGTATAATTTTCTAAAGATTGACGGTCGTTGATATCAAGCAGATCGTCATCGTTGATGTCACAGGCGTATTTTTGATGTGTGGATAAGGTGTTCTGGTTAATAAGACCTTTTTTTATAGCCGTAATATCTGCTTGTGTAAAGGCAACCTCATCGTGGTCAAAGTCACCAACGGGGTAGACTGTTACATAATCACGCAAATCGTTAATAACAAGACCCATTAAATGACAGTCAAGAACGTTAATTACGCCATCACCTGTAAGGTCTGTGCGGAAAAGCTCGTCGAAGCTTTCAGGCGCATTGTCGGAAAGAGCCATATTTACAAGCTGTTGATAATCAAGTACATCAACCTTGCCGTCATTTTGTGTATCGCCCACGTGGGCAATGGAGTAACGGTCAGCATTGCCGATTACAGTTACTTCATAGTTTCCGCTGAAATCAATAACAGGTGAAGAATATTCTGAGTTGCTTTTTTGTCCCCAGACTTGAGAGGAGTTGCTTTTTTGAAGTAAATAAGCAACTTCACCTGAATAGAATTCATTTAAGGTTTTTGCATTTGTTTGTGAAGAATCATCTGTAACATTACCGTCGGAGCTTGTGCCAATACCATTTTGTGTTGTACCGGAAGAGTTAATAGCACTGCCTTCAAGATAGTAGCATTGCGTAATTGTACCTGAATTGCTGCCGCATATAGCACCGACGCTTGTGTCAGCACTGACAAAAGCCGTACTGTAGCTTGTAATAACGTTACCTGTGTTGTAGCCTGTAATTCCGCCTGCAAACGTACTTGCAAGCACAACGCTTCTTGTTGTGTAAGCGTTGAGTATGGTACCACCGTTGTTTGCGCATATAGCACCTGTATAGGCATTACCTGAGAAGTATGAATCAGTAATTCCCAGTAAGCCTATCATTGCATTGCTTGCGGTATAGCCGAAAAGTCCTGCTCCTTGTATAGCAGAGTCATTGCAATAAAGTCCGCTTATGGTGTGACCTTGCCCATGAAAAATGCCGTTATAGGGCATGGCTTGTGTGCCGATAGGGGACCAGGTATTTACAACGTTTTCGGTTGAGAGTGTGCCGGAATCAGTAAGAAGATTGCTGTTAAATACAATATCATCAGTAACAATTGCATAGGCAGATGTGTTACCTGAATTTACAATGTCTCTGAAAGAGAGAAGCTGTCCTGCATTATTGATTTCGTATACGTTATCAAGTGAACCATCTTCGTTTAAATCGTATTTATCTGTTGTAAGTGTAGCCTTTTCATATCTGCCACACATATCGCAAAAGCCGTTGGTATATGTGCCGTTGCAAATGTCTTCATCAGTTTGTGCAATGGCTTTAAACGTGCTTCTGATTGTATCTGTATTACCGGTTGTAATGTAATAGCAGTAAGAAATTGGTTTATAGCTTTGAAAATAATAGGAGTCAAAAACACCGATATATGAGGTTGCATCACATTCTGCAGTTGGTGTTGTGAGTGATGTTATTGTATCGCGATTATATACACCGGAATTCATATGTGTCTGACCCGGAGCATATATGCCTATACCGTAGCCACTGGTTGTATCGCCAACAAAAGCACCCCAGTTTTCGTTACAGGTATATTGTTGCTTTTCAGCATACGCAGCATCGCCCCAGAATTGTAAATCAGTAACGGTAGTAGGTTGGTTACTGTCTGACCAGGGCTCACCACCGGAATAATAAACAAAGTTTTTAAGAGGTTCAACACAGTAGAATGCGGGGAATTCCTGCGTTGTTGTAATAGATGGGTAACCTGAATAATCAACAAAGCGGCAACTTGCACGCATTACACCGTCTTCAAGAGTATACCATGCTTCCATATATGAAGGTGTAATGTATTCAGCTTCCTTTGCCCAGTCAAGAGGACGGCATTTTATGTAGATTTCATTTTCTGTAACCTTAAGGTCAACAATTTTACTTGCTTCGTTAAATAAGTTACCGCCTTGAACAGGGTTATATGGCCACGATACTGTCTGGTATGTGCCCGGTACGTACGAAGCATCGCCTGTTCCGTAATATGATTGTTGAACAAGTCGGCCTGTATCGTGGCAGTTAATCAGGTTAACGTTGCCTTGTGTAGTATATTTTGTACCGAAGAAGCTTGATGAGGATTGGAAGTCGGAAGAAAGTCCTACCTGAACAAGCTCAGTTGAGGTTCCGCCAAAGGTTTTTTGCTTTTGTGCTTCAACAACGTTATTTTTTAAATCTTCAAGGTATGTAAGTGCACCGCCCCAGGCAAGATTGATGCCTATTTTGTAATCTTCACTTGAAAGATATACCATATTTTCGGGAATAGAATCATTAGAAAGATTTAAAGCCGAAAGTGAAAATTCCATAAATTTTTTGTTCAGCGGTAAAAATTGGATTTTTGAGATTGTTGTTTGTGTTGTACCTGCAAGAAAGCCGTCAATATATCCGCTGAAGGTACCGTTGCTTTTCGGTTCAAGAAAAAATTCTTCTACGGTGCCGTTTGAAAATGTCATAAGACCTTTTACGTAAGTATCGGATGTATATGTCAGCTCGTATTTATTGAAAGCGGAATTTGTATGGTTAAGGGTATAGGTGTAGTTTGCAAGCTCAACGTCTGTTGCAGAATTATTTATAAGTATAGTATTATTGTCATAATTTTTTACATTAACATCAAAGGTTGCAGAGCAGCTTCCGTAAGTAACGGTAATGGCTTGTGTTCCTGCAGTGTTTAATATGAGTGGCGAACAAGTGAAGCCTTCATCTATGTTTTCTACCGTACCGTCAGGGTAAGTAACACAAATAACAAGGCCTGTTGTATTAAGTCTTTCGCCAAGGCAATACTCTGTTTTTAGCGGAACAGAAGTAACGCTTAAATCACCAATAAGAATAGGGTCCCACTTTGAATAGAGTGAATAGCTTGTCGTGGCCATAACAGTATCTGCAGTAATTTGCTCGCCTGTACCGTCGGGGCCTGTGAACCAGCCTGCAAAAACAAGACCATCGCGTTGTGGTACCGGAAGACCACCGTATTTTGTTCCCGAAGAATAAGTATATGTTTTGCGGAACGTATTATTTTTTGCATATTCATAGGTTTCTGTTTTGCAAAGTCTGATTTGTGAAACAGTTGCATAAGAGTTTGCAGAGTTATTATCAAAACGGAGCTGTGCAAATTCTGCATCCTCCGGTGTGGTAAATACCCATTCGTTAAGGTTATAGTTAATAGCAAAACGGTTTATATTAGAGGTGTAGTTACCTGTTTCGTTAAAGAAAAACATAAAGCTTTCAAAATTTGTTACTGTGCCAACAACGTCAAAAGAGAGGGTGTAAGAGGTGTTGGGTTCAATATCCATAAAATAGAAGCCTGTAAGGGTACTCATGGAGTGAGATGTGTAAGTTTCAGTGCCGTCTGAAGATGTGTTTGTAAGTGTGAAACTACCGGCGTCAATATCTTTTGTAAGAGTACCGGGGGTATTTACTGCAGCAATGCCTGAATTTGCATTGTTTGCCCATTGTTCAAAAACAAAAAGATTGTCAAACGTGAGCTCGTATATTTCGCCTGCACAAATACCAACAGGTGATAAAAAGGAAGAAACAGATAAAATAATACACAATAAGGTGCATATAAGCTTCGTTGATGTTTTTTTCATAAGAATACCTCACAAATTCATCATAGATAATTATTATATTATAATGTAATAAAAAAAACAAGATGAGTAACAGTAAAAAAATAAACGACCTTGTCACAGGAGAAGGTCGTTTTGAATAAACAGATGGACTGATTTTTGTTATATTAAGGAAGCTTTTTTAAAGTGACCGCAGTTGTATCCTTTTGGCTGCAGCCTGCTCGTCCGCCTCCGGCACAGGCACAAGCACATGCGCATGCACAGCCGCCACCACGGTGTCCACCGCCTGATGAGGTGCGTATGTGGGCTCTGTTATACGCCTTGGTATATTTTGGATTCTGATAGCCGTAGATGTGAACAGGGTGACCGTAGCCCGTAAGAAAACCGCGACCTCTACGGTAGGAAACGTAGCTGTCAATAAAATACGTTTCAACAAAAAGAAGAGCAAAAGCACCGGCAGATAAGAAAAATCTTTTTATTGTTTTATTTTCTTCAAGCTGATTGTATGCGCCGTCTTCGTAAAATGGCTCGTGCTCCACAACGTTTACCTTTGCAGAGTTAAAGGCGGAGCTATCATAATGAATACGGAACATTTTGTATTCTCCGCAATTCAAACTGCCGGAATATACAATGTAATCATCTATTGTCTTTGCATCCAAATTTGAATCATAGATAGAGGAATCGGTGATTTTCCATTTAAATTCGTAATTTTCAACAGGAATACTGTTGAACCAACAAGGTACAAATTCGTAAAAATACCCGTCAAAATCATTACAAAGCATTTTATCCTGATTTACTTTAAATGAAAATTCAACTGTTTCGCCGTCTTTGTAGCTGTCTGTAAAATCAAGTCGTATACCTGTATAGCCATCATCATTTATTTTAGAATATTCTTTAATGCTTTGTGAAACAGAATCCTCGTAGACCTCAAAAGCAGAGTTAGGTAAACCGATTTCAACCCAGGTGAGCTCAGCTTTTTCGTCAACAGCTTTCCATAAAAATGAATATTCAATATCAAGGGTGCCGTTTTCAAGAGGTTCAACAGTTACGTTGTATTTTTCAATAATATCATCCGGTTCAGCCTTCTGGATAATTGCAAGAAAAATCAGCAAAACCTGAGCAACAACACAAAGAGATATTAATAAGGTATTCCTTGCGGGAAATTTTCTGCGTTTTATTATGGTCTGAGGTGAATAATCGTTTTTGTCTTTTGATGCATTCATTTTCCGTACACCTCGCTTTTTGCTCTGAAGGGACAGCTTAAAGCTTGTTCTTCTGTCATTTTTCTTAATTCAAGACATTTTGGGTTTTTCCATATATCAGAGAATTTATCGGTAAGAATATTGCCCAAATCAGCTTGAGAATCAAGCCAGCTTTGGCAAGGTACAACTGTTCCGTCAGGGGCAATTGCCATATTGCTTAATGCTGCACCGCACATGGGCACGTTAACATTAATTGCTTCAAGCTTTTCTTTTGCAATTAAGCCGGGAGATGTAAAATCCATTTCCATTTCATTAAGCGTGCAGAAGTTTTTTGCTTCTTTTACAATGTCAAAAAGCTCCTCATGAGTCAGGTCATATTCCTGATGGTTAACCTCTGCCATACCTGTGCATATAAGACCGCTTATTGTTACAAAATTTACACCCAGGGATTTAATAAATTTTAAGGTGTTTATGTAATCGCTGTTCTTTTTACAAAGGGGAGTATTAACGCTGATGTCAAGACCGACACTTACGGCATTTTTTATACCTGTAACAGTATCGTTAAAATGCTCTGCGCCCACTAGAGAGTTATGTATGCTTTCATCGTGAGAGTATAAGGTGACCTGTAAGCTGTCAAGGCCGGCTTTTTTTAAGTCGTTTACTAAATCAGGGGTCAGGTTTATTCCGTTTGTGTTAAGGCGGGTAACCATTTTTTCTGCGTGGGCAACAAGAAGGGCAATGTCATCCCTCATTGTTGGTTCACCACCGGTAAAGGTGACCATAGGAACCCTTGCTTTATAAAGCTTATCAATAATTTTTTTCCAGCTTTCTGTGCTTAATTCCTCAGATTTGCTTTTGCATTGACCGGCAGCATAACAGAAGGTGCATTTTTGATTACATTTCCATTTTCCGTTTTCGTCGGTCATGGCACTTACAAGTAAATCCATTCTATGTGGCGCGGTCATGTTTTTATCATATTTGCGAAGAGAGAGTTTTTCAATTTCTATTTCAGGATTTTCGCCCTTTGCAACTGCAAAAAGAATTTTAAGAATAAAGTTTAAATCTTCTTCAATATCTTCTTTGTTTACGAAAGGGTACACTGCCAGAGTTTTTTTGATTGTATTTTTAAAAATGTTGTTTTCATCATTTTCAGTTATGGGCTTACCTTCAAACCTGTTGACTTCGTTCATAAATTTTGAAAGAAGTAACGCCCAGGAATAACCTAAGGGAAGCATATAGTAACCGTTCAGAATAACAATATAAGTTCTGTTTTTAAAAAGACGGAATTTTGGCGGGATAAGATGTATTCTTACAACACCGGGTCCTTGCGGATTAAAGGTGCAATGGCTGATGCCGTTTTTATATTCTTTATATTGTGCTAATAAATTATGAATGCTCATAAATAACACCACCTTTATTTTTATTATACTTTAATAAAACAAAAAAGCAAGGCAAAGCCTTGCAATATACTTCTTCACTATTCACTATTACGAGCTTGCGAGTAACAAGGTTCTCCGAAACATAGAAATCTTTGATTTCGTTTTGTTTCGCGAGGTTCTTAGTACTTCTTACCTTTCGTGAAAGTGATATTGAAACCTGCGGTTTCAGTGATATTATATTCGCCACTAACGCCCGCAGGCATATCACTTGCGAAGCAAATACCACACGCCGAAGGGCATATAACTCGCTAAAAGGCGAATATAACTGAAAAAGACGATTGCGAAAGCTTTTTGATACACACCTAAAGGTGTGATGATATACAGTCCTGACGGACTGATGAGATACAAGGGCGACAAGTCGCCCTTGATGATATGCCATTGCTTTCGCAATGGATAAAAAAACAGACAAGCTATTGCTTGTCTGTTTTTTGGCTATTACGAACAATTTAGATGCCAACTGTTAGTCGGATATTTTTGTATGAATTTGAGGTGCAGGTAAAACAGGTGGATTTTTCCTGTATGCAGAAACATCATATTCATATGACTCAATCATTTTTCCGGTAATTTTTTTAGGGTTGGTAATATCAAGTTTATATATCCACAACTGCGCAGGGGATCCGGTTTCAGCAATAGATTTATCTTTGCTTGTATGGGATAAGTTCGGAACATAGTACCATTTTTTACATATAGCAACAGATTGTAATTCTAACGGATATGTGTATTCCTCTATCCACAATTCAGCATTGTTTATTCGGGCAAATGTTAAAACTCTTCCGTTATCATCCCATTTTGTTGCATGCGAGTAATAAGGATATGTATTGGAATGGCCATCGTAGGAATAAATCGGAATAGCCCATTCAAAACCATTCTGTTCAAAAATGCAATAGAAAAATTTTAAACTATCCCCGTGGTCTGTGATTCGTATCAATTTTCCATCTACATCATATTCGTAAGAAAGATAATCGCTACGATTTCCCGGATTATTTAATTTTCTGCCTTTTTTAAAGGCACCAGAATAACCAATATTTAATAGCAAAGATGGTGTATGGAGTCCCAATAATAACGAAGGTGTTGAATATGTTGTTTTTTCTGCCTTTTTGTTAGCAAAATAATCTGCATTATCAAGAGTATATTTCTTTGCTTCTTGATAATGTTCCATTATATTATCAAATTCTTGATAGTGGTTTTTCATATATGTTCATCGCCTTTTGTTAAGGATTAATCTTTTCTTTTAAAGTTTTACAACTTGAAATCAACCTTCGTCGGATTCTGCCACAGAGGTTTCTATATTTTTTAT
>JAZUMM010000015.1:0-7101 GCA_045603625.1 Acutalibacteraceae bacterium
TTATATCGCTAGTTAATTGTTTATACAAAGTACATCGGACTCACTCCTAAAAATTTTGAACATAATTTTTCCGTTCACTTATATATGACAAAAAAATTGAATTACTACACTTTTTTTGAAAAATTTTTAAAAAAATTTTAAGGTTTGTAGGAATGCACAACTTTGAAAAAAGTAAATTGGTCAAAACAACCAAAAAATTGCAAAAGGACAAAAAAAGAGACCTTTACAAAATTCAAAAATTTGCAAAAGTCTCTGAAAAATATCTATTTTGTAATTGTTATCACTATTTTTTTACATAGTGAATTATGTAGTTGATTTATGTGTTTTATAAAATCTTTTTTTCTAATTCCTTTGTTAAAGCGTACATCTGCTCAATTTCAAGCTTGCGGGTAAGTGTAAACTCATCAACAGAGCGTGTGCGTGCATTGTACGTAATATCAACACCGTCAAGGCTTAAATAATATTTTGCATTTATTGGGTAGCATTGACATTCTGCAACAGAGAAAAAGCCCACAACATTCTGAATAAACTGTGCTTTTTCATCGTCACCTTCTTCATTAGCCTTAATAAGAGCAGAATAAAAATCAGGATGAAAGTTTGCCATTACACCCGAAAAACCGTCACAACCAAGCTTAAGACTTTCAAGAAGTGTTGCTGAGTTTGCGTTGTAAAGCTTAATTGAGCTACCCTTAACTGCATCAAGCTTTGCTTTGATTTTATCAAGGTTACAGCAAGTATCTTTAATAAATGTATACTTACCGCTTTGTGCCATTTTCTTTAAAATGTACGGAGTTAACTCTCTTTTATAAGGATACGGACACTCATAAATACCAAAAGCAACGTCAGGTAAAGCGTTTGCAACATATTCCATTCTTTCAAAAAGAACGTCATCACTTTCATCTGCGGCAGCAAATCTGTTTGAAATAAATACGTATGCATCAATACCTGTTTCAATAAATGCCTTTGCTTCTTTAATTTGTACCTCTAAATCATCAGATGTGTGACCTGATGCAACAATTGAAAGTCCCTCAGGCTTATTTGCCATAATGAATTTAAGAAGCTCCAATCTTTCTTCAAAGGAAAGGAAGAAGATTTCACTGCTTTGGCAAATGGCAAAAATACCATCAACGCCTTTTTTTACGTACCAATCAAGAAGCTGTTTTACGCCCTCATAGTCAATTTTGTTATCTTCTGTAAATGGTGTAACCATTGTAGGATAAACACCGTTGTTAATTGTTTTCATTATAAACACCTCGCTTCAGTCATTCTAACACATAAAAACGCAAAAATAAATAGACATTTTAATAAATTGAATATATAATTAATAAAAAACTGTTAATTGGTGAATTTATGAATATATTAATTAACCTTAGTTTTATTATGGTGTCTATGCTTGCAGTATCATACGGTTGGGGTATGCGCGGTACAACAATCGGCGGTGAAAAAGGTGCAATGCTTCCGGGTGCTTTAATAGGTACGATTATTGCAATATTCAGCGGAGTGTACATTGTGCAGGAGAATTTTTTTGTTTTTGCTTCTCTCGGTGCAATAGGAATGTACTTTGGCGGATGTATGACCTACGGTGAAACACTATCATTTTCTATGAGTGCAAAGCCTGCCGTAAATATGAAAAAAGGCATTTTTGCACTTGCTTTAAAGGGCTTTTTGTGGTTTTCCGTTTTCGGAGGGATATTTGCAACAGGCTTTTGTGCTGTTTGCGGTATTTACAAATGGTACGAGCTATTAATAATATTTGCTTTAACACCTGTGCTTTCAGTTGCAGGACTGTTGATTTTTAACAGACCGATTAACGTAAACGAAGTAAAATATCCAAAGCATTACTTTTCCAAAACACGTAAAGAGTACTGGGGTGCAATGCTCGGTATGACTGTTTCATTAGTAATAATTAATATTTTTACTCTTAACGCCTACCCTGTTATATTTACCGTTCTTTGCGGTATTTTTGGTGCATTAGGCTTCAGTATTGGTCAATTAGTTCAGATTTATTTCAAGCATTATGCAATAAAATCAAAGGTCGCTTTTATTAAAAAAATCGGTTCATTAAAAATTCTTGACACCTGGAAGGCTATGGAATGTACCTTTGGTGCAATTGGAGGAGCAGGTTTAGCAATATCCTTTATTATTACAAAGGCTATGTTTAAAAAAATTGCTTTTAACCTTGAGCTTTCAGGCGGAATTGTACCATTACATAAAACATTAACAACTGTTTTGTTTTTTATGTGGCTTGTGCTTATTGCACTTGATACCTTCCATTATTTTGTAAAAAAACCGCTTAACACCTTACAGCTTAAAAACCTTAAGGAGCAAGGTAAAATAGCGGATGCTGATTATTTTAATCTGATTTTTAAATCAAGAGCTGATTCAACAGAAATTTTTAAAAAAACACAATGGTACTTTGAGGTATACGAATTTATTGTTTATGCGGCAATCCCCTTTGTTTTAATATGCCTCGGTAGTGAAATCGCCGCCAACGTTATTGCCGTTTTCTTAATGTATTGGGTTCTTGTGCAGGAAATTGCATTTGAAGATAAGAATAAGGAAAGAATGATTTGTTTTTCTGTTCTTGGTGTAGTATTTTTAATTGTTCAGATTATTTTTAAAGCAGAGTTCAACAGCCTTATTACATTTGTTTTATATACTGTTTTTTATGAGGTTGCTACCCTTGCATATCTTCTGCCTGAGATTATTGCAAAATCTGCAAAGCAAACGGGCTCAGATTACAATTATTCAAAAAAAGAGAAAGCCAGGCTGGTGCTTAATAATAAAGGCTTTGTTATTACACACACTTACTTTATTGCTGTAATAATCATTTTACTTTTTAATATATAAAAATAAACTGTTACAACCATTTCGTTGTAACAGTTATTTTTTGTTGATTTTTATTATTTTTCATTCATTACGCTGATATATGCAGGGCGAATAATTTTATCGGCACCAACAAGCTCTTCAACTCTGTGAGCGCTCCAGCCAACAATACGTGCAATTGCAAACATTGCAGTATAAAGCTCCTGAGGAATACCAAGCATATCGTAAACAAAACCGCTGTAAAAGTCTACATTAGGGCTAACACCTTTATATATGCGACGCTTCTGAGCAATAAGCTTTGGTGCAATCTCTTCAATATTTTCGTATAATTCCAAATCCTTTTCTCTGCCCTTTTCTTTTGCAAGAGTTTCAACAAAGCCCCTAAAAACTCTTTCACGCGGGTCAGATAATGAATAAACTGCGTGGCCCATACCGTATACAAGACCTTTTTTATCAAAAGCCTCTTTATCAATGATTTTTGCAAGATATTTTTCAAGCTGAAGCTTATCTGTATAATCACCGGCATTGGTTTTTATATCATCAATCATTTCAATAACCTTAATATTAGCACCGCCGTGCTTCGGTCCTTTAAGTGATGACATTGCAGCCGCAATAGTTGAATATGTATCTGAGCCTGAAGACGTTACAACTCTTGTTGTAAAGGTTGAGTTGTTACCGCCACCGTGCTCCATATGAAGAATAAGAGCAGTATCAAGCACCTTAGCTTCTGTTTTTGTGTATTTTTTATCGGGACGTAACATCATAAGAATATTTTCTGCAGTAGAAAGCTCAGGGTCAGGCCTGTGAATTATCATGCTTTCGCCTTTTTCGGAATAATTGTATGCATGGTAGCCGTAAATTGCAAGTAAAGGAAATTCACCAATTAACTGAACCGATTGCCTTAATACATTAGATATTGAGGTATCAAGCGCCTTTTTATCGTAAGAAGAAAGTGTAAGGATACTGCGAGTCATTGAATTCATAATATCCTGTGTAGGCGCTTTCATAATAACATCACGCGTAAAGTTAGACGGTAACTGCCTGCATTCACCAACGTATTTTGAGAATTCTTTTAACTCCTTTTCATCAGGCATTTCGCCAAGTAAAAGAAGATAAGCATATTTTTCAAAGCCAAATTCATCTTCACCTAAGGAATTAATTAAATCTTCAACCTTATAGCCTCTGTACCATAACTGACCGTCACAGCCTTCTTTAACTCCGTTTACAATTTTGTTTGATACAATTTTAGATATATTTGTGAGACCTGTAACAACGCCGTTACCGTTAATATCTCTCAATCCCTTATTAACCGCGTAATCTTTAAACAATTCAGGATTAATACTGTCATTATTCCTGCAAATTGCCTCTTTCCCCTCAATATACTCTTTGAATTTAACAAAACTCATTGCGTCACCTCTTTTTTATAGATTTTATATTCTAAATTATAATAATAACTGCCCCTTTAGTCAATATTTGTAAAGCATCTGTAAGGAAAAGTTTACAATTTTGTAATCTGTATTGACAAATTAAATACCGCCTTGTATTATTGTGGTAGTACAATAGTACAAATAAATTAATAAAGGAGTGGTTAAATGGCGTGGCACTTTTCATCAGATAAGGCTGTTTATTTGCAAATTGCCGAAAGAATTACAAAGCACATTCTTGCCGGTGATTTTAAACCCGGAGAGCAAATACCAACGGTAAGGCAGCTTGCTCTTGAAGCAGCAGTAAACCCAAACACAGTTCAACACGCCTTTTTAGAGCTTGAAGATTGTGGTCTTATAATTTCAAAAGGCACTGCAGGTCGTTTTGTAACGGAGGATGCAGAAATAATTAACCGTAACAGAAAAAAACTTGCAGAAAAAAGCACAAAAGATTTTATTAAAAATATGGAAATCTTATCAATATCAAAAGAGCAGATTATTGCTTTAATTGAGGAGGTAGCGCAATGAATGTTTTAGAATGTAAAAACATTACAAAGTGGTACAAAAAGAATGTTCCTGTATTAAATAGCTTAAATTTAGAGATTCCCGCAGGCAAAATTGTTGGTCTTCTTGGTCCTAACGGATGTGGTAAGTCAACCTTAATTAAAATGGTTGCCGGTATTTTACAACCTAACGGCGGTGAAACACTTGTTAACGGTATTCCTGTCAGCGAAAAAACAAGCGCAGTTGTTTCATATCTGCCCGAAAGGACTTACTTTGATTCTTCCATGAAGGTTTGTGAGCTTGTTAAATTCTTCAGCGAATTCTATGATGATTTTGATACCGCAAGGGCAAATACCCTATTGAATGATTTAGGTATTGACTCTAATGCTAAACTCAGAACACTTTCAAAAGGTACCAAAGAAAAGGTTCAGCTTATTCTTGTTATGTCACGTCAGGCAAAGCTTTATTTACTTGATGAACCTATTGCCGGTGTTGACCCTGCTGCAAGAGAATACATATTAAGTACAATTGTAAGTAACTATAACCCCGAAGCATCAATTATTATCACAACTCACCTTATTACAGACGTTGAACAGGTTCTTGATGATTTTGTTTTTCTCGGCTTTGGCGGTATGGTGCTTATGAGTGGTAACGCAGAGGCAGCACGTAACGAAACAGGCAAATCTCTTGATGAGCTTTTCAAGGAGGTATTCAGATGCTGAAGAAAGTTTTAAAATACGATTTGAAATACGTTTTCAAGTATTGGTGGATAGGCGCAGTTGTGTGCTTTGCTCTGGCAATAGTTGGCGGTTTCGGTATAAAAATTGAAGAAATGTCATACGTGAAAGAGTTGCCTGTTGCAGTTGAATTATTTGCCGGCTTAGCAACAATTCTTTCCGTACTCGGATTTTTTGCATTCAGTATGTTTGCTGAGGTTCTTGTTATTATCAGAATGTACAAAAACTTTTACACAGACGAAGGCTATTTAACCTTCACCTTACCTGCTAAAAGGTCTACTTTACTTGCATCAAAGCTTTTAACAGGTTACATAACTACAGTTGTAACTGTACTTACCTCTGCAATCAATCTTTTTGTAATGATATGTATTCCTTTCTATAAAGAGATTTTTTCATGGGAAACATATATTGAAATAAGAGATGCAGTACAGGAGCTTGTAAAAACTCTTGGTGTTAAATATATTGTAATCTATCTTATTGAATTGCTTGCAATAATTGCATTAGTTATACTTTTTTCAATGCTTGTAATATTTGTATGTATGAGTATAGGTTCATTAATTGCAAAAAAAGGTAAAATCCTTGCATCCTTTGCTTTATATTATGCATTTACAAATGTTGGCACTTCTGTATTATTCATTTATATGACAGTAGTTGCAACACCATTGGCCAGTTGGTTTATGGATATGAATGAAGGTCAGATGAAGCTTGTATTTGCTTTGATTTTCGGCTTGGCTTTATGCTTTATTCTTATGCTCAATGCAATACTTTATACAGTTCAATACAGACTTCTTGACAAGAAGCTCAACTTGCAATAAGGAGGTAAGAAATATGAAAAATAAATTATTAGTTTTATTAACAGTAGTTGTTTTGTTATTTGGTCTTACCGTCCCTGTTTTTGCAACAGAGGCTCCGGCTATTACATTTTCTGATGATTTTCAGAAATTATATTGTGAAGGTTACACCTTTTCACGTATAAACTCTTCAAACAAAATTATGTATATTGGCTCAATATACGATGAAGAGTTTGCTGAGTACGAGGGTTATTATGATGAATATGCTTCTGTTGACGGTTACTACCCCGATACATATTTAGCCGAATATGATAACTTTCAATTAACCGATGCGCAAAAAGTAAACGTTCTGAGCATTGAATTAGTAAATGAGCAAAACGGCATACTTTACGATATTGCCATTCATTATAAAGACGGTTCAATTCTTAACGTATCGTTTATGCGCGATGATTATATTGAATTATACAATTCACTTATTGTTGGCACCGATGATACAATAATGTACGTTGACCTTTATTATGTAGGTATCGAAGATCTTGATGAATCTCAAAAATTCACCAAAAAAGAACTTGAGTTAGGTGAACAGGTAGAGCTTGAAACAAAAGATATTTATGATTGGTTCAATATTGTATCAACAACAAAAGATGAAAAAATAACAATCCTCAGTGGTGTTTTGTTAAATTCAGGTGATGATTATTACTATGTTGATTTGAGTGACCCTGAGTATATGTATGAAGAATATCTTGAAGTATATGCTTACGATTATATTAAAGCTTATAAAATCAATAACGAAGAGTTGTGCGAGGTTTTAAAGGAAGA
>JAZUMM010000016.1:0-4855 GCA_045603625.1 Acutalibacteraceae bacterium
GTTTTACCCATAGCAGGACGGGCACCAATAAGAATCAAGTCAGACTTATTAAGACCTGAAGTAATTTCATCTATTTTAGAAAAGCCCATTGGTATACCCTTGAATTCATCTGCATTATCCGATGAAATTTTAACAAGAGTCGGATAAACCTCCGCAGAGATAACATCACTCAAGCGCTGGAGTGCACCTGTGGATTTACCTTTTCGTATATCGTAAATTTTCTGCTCTGCAGAATCAAGAATCTTATCTGCTTCTGCACCGCCTTCGAGGGCAGAATCAATTGTGTCGCGAGAGATTGAAATCAAAGAACGAAGAAAATGCTTTTCTTTAACAATTTTGCAGTAATTTTCAATATTAGCAGCAGAAGGAACACTCTGTGCAATCTGAAAAAGCAAATTCTTGCCGTTTTCTTTATCAAAAGATTTATCGGCGCTAAGCTTATCAAGTACTGTCAAGGCATCTATTCTTGAGCCGAGAGTATCAAGAATAACAATAGCATCCATAATTGCCTTATGTTGAGGTATGTAGAAATAATCCGGTCTGATATGAGAAAGCACAACGCTGACACATTCCGGATTAATTAATATGGAACCGATAACAGCTTGTTCAGTTTCAAGACTGTATGGTAAATCACTCAAATCATAAGATTGAAAATTATTCTTTTCAGCCATAACTTTATCCTTTATAAATTATTCTTCAACAACCTGCACCTTAAAATCTGCAGTTACCTGAGGATGAAGACGTACCTGTGTATTAAATGTACCGAATGTTTTAATATCATCCACAGTAATTTTACGTTTATCAACCTTAATATTAAACTTCTGAGAAACAAGCTGAGCAATTTCTTTTGCGGTTACAGAACCGAAAAGACGTCCGTTTGTGCCACCTTTTGCTTTAATAACAACTGTTTGACCGTTAATTTTTTCTGCACTTTTCTTTGCAGCCTTTAACTCTTCATCTGCCTTAAACTGTTCAGATGACTGCTTATTTTTAAGCTCTGACATAAGCTGTGCATTCATTTCAGCCGCTAAGCCCTTCGGAAAAAGAAAGTTTCTTGCATAACCTTCAGAAACTGAAACCTTTTCACCTTTTTTACCAAGACCTTTAACGTCACTTTTTAATAAAACTTCCATTTTGTACCTCCGAGGAAAGATTATTTATTGTTTAAATATTCATTAATAGCTTCAATTAACATTTTTCGTGCTTCATCAATATCTGAAGCGTTGATTTGTGTGGCAGCCATTGTACTGTGACCACCGCCACCAAGACGTTCCATAATAAGCTGAACATTTTCTTCACCTAAAGAACGAGCAGAAATCTGGTACTTGCCGGCACTAAGCTTATAAATAACAAAGGAAGCGCGCACACCATCAATATTTAACATATCGTCTGCCGCAGTTGAAGTAATTACTCTTATATTCTTATTATCTTCAAGAGCATAACCAATCATAAAACCGTTAAAGATTTTACCGGTTGAAATAATATCGTTTTTAAGATTAGACATTTCTGTATCAAGGGCAAAAAGCTTTCTGACCTGAACAGTATCTGCACCATTATCCCTTAAAAAGCCTGCTGCTTCAAAGGTGCGCTGGGATGTTCTTAAAACAAAATCCTTTGTATCAAGAACAATACCTGAAAGAAGTGCAGTTGCAATAGCTGATGAAGGATACTCCTGAATAGATGAATATTGAATTAATTCACTGACCATTTCACATGTTGAAGATGCAGACGGAACGCTATATGATATTGCCGCATCAGAAATATAATCATCTGTACGCCTGTGATGGTCAATTATAACAACGCTACCGGCTTTATCAAGCAACTCAGGAACCTCTGTGAGAATACGTCTCTGCGTATCAACAACTACAACAAGTGTTTCGCTATTACATAAATCCTGCGCCTTTGAAGTAGTAATAAAGCCTTTAAAGCCGTGAGCTACAACGTGTTCAACTAAAGACCCGGCAAGAGTAGTTTTTGGGTCAACAACAACAAAAGCATCTCTTCCGCAGGATTTTGCAAAGAACGCCATACCTGTTGCTGCACCGATTGCATCATAATCAGAATATTTATGACCCATAATTATGACCTTGCTGTGCTTCTTAATAAGGTCCCCAATATTTGATGATGTCTGCCTTGGCGAAACACGTGACGTATCGGTTAGTTTATTTGAAATACCGCCAAAATATATGTAACCCTCTTCTGTATATATAGCCGCCTGGTCACCGCCACGGTTGAGAGCCATATCAAGAGATTTTTTGGCTCTTGATTCACATTTTGCAAGATTTTCACCTGTGCCGACACCGATAGATAAAGAAACATCAACAGTAATATCTTTATAACTGCAATTTCTTACATTATTTAAAACTGAAAATTTCTTTTCTGATAATGAATCAAGATTCCTTTTTTCACCAATTACAAGAAAATTACCGTTACCGAATTTTTTAAGAACAATATTCTCATCCTTAAGCCAATCTTCAATCTTGCTTTCAACGTCACTCATTACAAGAGCAAATTTACTATCTGTAAGCTGACGTGAAATATGCTCAATATTATCAACTGAAATGAGCATAACAAACGGCCTTGAGTAAGTATATTCAAGAGCAATCTCTTTAAGTGCAGTATCGTTAAACAAATAAAAACACAACAAAGGATTTGTTGCACTTCTGGCATTAACAATAAATGCAGTATATTGATTACCGCCGAAAGAAGCATCAACTATCTTTTTTTGTGAATAAGCTTCATAAGAAAAATCATCAAAAAAATCTTTCAGAGAAAGTTTTTTTACATCTGTTTTATCAATTACATCTTCTGCAAACTTAATGTTATACCAGACTATGTTACCAAACTTATCACACATTACTGTTGGTAACGGAAACTCTTCTACCGTACCGGATTTTCCTGTAAGAAGTGCTTTATTAACCGCAGAAACATACTTTCTTGTAGATTTCAAAGTAAGTAAAGCATACAGTAAATCTATGAGCAAAACAAAGAAAAAGCATACAAGAAGAATTAAAAATGCCTGTTTATTAATAAAATAACCGCAAATGGTTGCCGCAAAAAGCAAAACTGCGGCACAGAACCCGGCAGGATTCTGATAAAACAACGCTTTAAACTTCACGTTATACCTCCATAAGAATCGGCAAAATCATCGGACTGCGTTTTGTACGCTCGTACATAAGACGAGAAATTGAATCCCTTAATTTTGTATTCATCTGATTAATATCAAAGCTGTACGGCGGAAAACTGTCTATTACACTCATTGAAAGTGCAACCGCCTCATTCATAAGAAGCTCGGCTTCTTTAACATAAACAAAACCCTTTGAAACAACCTCAGGGCCTGAAAGCAATTCGCCTGATGCACCGTCAATTGTTGCAGTAATGATTATAATACCGTCCTGACCGAGATGCAGACGTTCTTTCATTACTCGTGCACCCACATCTCCAACACCATAACCGTCAACATAAACCTTACCACTTGCAACAGTACCTGAAATGGAAATATTCTTTTCAGAAACAGAAACCTCATAACCGTTATCTACGATAACAATGTTATTAGAATCCATACCGATGCTTTCGGCAAGTCTGCCGTGATAACGAAGATGCTTCTGTTCACCATGAACAGGAATAAAATATTTAGGCTTTACAAGTGAAAGCATTAACTTAAGCTCTTCCTGACAAGCATGACCCGAAACGTGAACATCATACATTTTTTCGTAAATAACGCGTGCCCCTAATTTAAGTAAATCGTTAATCACACGAAAAACTGTTTTTTCATTACCGGGAATCGGCTTTGCAGAAATAATAACACAATCATTGTAGTCAATGGAAACCTTTCTGTGGTTACCTGATGCCATACGTGACAATGCAGACATAGGTTCACCCTGGCTACCTGTTGTAATAATAACAAGCCTGTCATCTGAATAATTTTTGATTTCATCAATGCTTATTAACGTGCCCTCAGGTATGTTCATATACCCAAGCTCAGAAGCAATGGAAACAACATTTTCAAGACTTCTGCCCGAAAGAGCAACCTTTCTGCCTGTTTTAGCAGAAATATCTATAATCTGTTGAACGCGGTGAATATTGGAAGCAAAGGTAGCAATAATGATACGTTTTTCGCCTGCTTCGTTAAATAAATTTTTAAAGGTTGTGCCAACAGTACTTTCGCTTTGAGAAAAACCGGGTTGCTCTGCATTGGTTGAGTCAGATAACATACACAAAACGCCCTCTGACCCTAATTGAGCAAAGCGTGATAAATCAATAATACCGCCATCAATCGGACTTGTATCAATTTTAAAGTCACCTGTCTGAACAACTACACCTGAATCACATTTAATAGCAAGTGCAACTGCATCAGGAATAGAATGATTAACCTTTATAAACTCAATATTAAAATCGCCTAACGTGATTTCATCGCCTGCTTTTACAACGTTTATCTGAACATCATGTTCAATTGAATGCTCAGCAAGCTTACCTTTTATAAGGCCTGCCGTTAAAAGCGTTGCGTAAACCGGAACATTAACCTTTTTCAAAAGATAACAAAGTGCACCTATATGATCCTCGTGACCGTGAGTAATAACAACGCCCTTAATCAAATCCGCATTTTTTTCAACGTAAGTGAAATCAGGAATAACAAAGTCAACACCCAACTGGTCTGATTCAGGAAAAGATAAACCGCAATCAACAATAAACATTGACTTGCGATAACTGTAACAAGTCATATTCTTTCCGACTTCGTTAATACCGCCGAGGAATGAAATTTTTACAGGCTCGGTACTAACCGGCGGAATAACCTTTGAATACTTGGGATACTGCTGTTTTTTTGTTGTTTTAGTGCTTTTTTTAGAAATAGTTT